>DATLGH010000067.1 GCA_035540635.1 Egibacteraceae bacterium
GAGCCCGCCCGCGCAGAGCCCGCCGGCTGAGGCGCCGCCCGCCGAGACGCCCCCGGAGCCGGCGCCGACCGAGCCCGCCCCACCGGGCGCGACCCCGGGGCAGCCGCCGGCCAACCCATCCGGGCCGCCCGCTGCGACTCCCGGCAAGCCAGGGGGCCCGCCGGCCAACCCACAGCGTCCGCCGGACAACCCACCGGACAACCCACCGGGCAACCCACACGGGAGCCCACCAGGCAACCCACCGGGCAACCCACACGGGAGCCCAACGGGCAACCCACACGGGAGCCCACCGGGCAACCCACACGGGAGCCCACCTGGCAACCCACACGGGAGCCCACCGGGCAACGCGCCGGGCGACTCCCCCGGGCGGCCGGGCGGAGCCCCGGGGTAGCCGGCCTGGGCCGTCGGTGAACGCACTTGCGTCTTCCTAGGCCGGCGAGGCCGTCCCGGGAGGCCGGCCGGCGCCCCGGCCGGCTGGGGGAGAGGATTCGACCCACCGCCTCGGTGGGTAGCGAAAGGGCATGAGCCTGCTCCGTCGCCTCGCCAGGCCCCTGCTCGCGTCGGCCTTCGTCGCCAACGGCCTCGACTCGCTCCGTCATCCGGGTCCGAAGGCCGCAGCCGTCAAGGACCTCGCGCCGAAGATCGCCGACGAGGTCGGCCTCGAGCAGCTGGACGCGGAGACGCTCGTGCGCGTCCACGGCGGTGCGCAGGTGGCGGCGGGGGGCCTCCTCGCGCTCGGCCGCCTGCCACGGACGTCCGCCCTCGTGCTCGCCGCGAGCGTCGTGTCGGGGGCGTTCACCACACACCGGTTCTGGGAGCAGCAGGATGCGACCGAGCGTGAGCGCCAGCAGACCCTGTTCCTCCACAACATGAGCCTGCTCGGCGGGCTGCTCATCGCCGCGGTCGACACGGAGGGCCGGCCCGGACTCGGTTGGCGAACGAAGCACACCGCCGAGCAGGCGAAGAAGGCCGCGCGCCGCGGGCGGCGGGAAGGCCGGCTGGCCGCGAAGGCGGCGGCGGGCAAGGCGAAGGGCAAGCTCGCTCGCTAGGCCGGACGGGCGACTAGACAGCCGGTCACGTCACGTGGTGCCCTCGGTCTGCTGCGGCGCCGCCTCGACAGGGCTCTCCAACCCGAGCTTCGAGCGGATCTCGCTGAGCCGCGCTTGGGCCTGGTTCGCGTTGACGGCGAGCTCGACCTCGCGCATCCGTCCCTCCACGGAACCCTTCTGGAGCTCGGCCATGCCTTTCGCCTTCGCGAGACGCGTCTCGATCTTGTCGCGAACCTCGTTCAGCGTCGGCACGTCCTCGCCGAAGGCCGCACCGACCGACTCCATGGCCTCGCTCATCTGCTCGGCCATCTTCGCCTGGTCGAGCTGGCTGAGAAGCTTCTGACGCTCCGCGAGGCGGCGTTGCAGCTCCAGCGCGTTCTGCTGGACCGCGGCCTTCGCGCGGTCGGCCGCCTCCGTCGAGCTCAGTACGAGCTCGCGCAGACCCTCGACGTCGGCCTCCTTGGCGATGAGCTGGTTGGCGAACGCCTCGGCGGTGGAGGTGAGCTCGGCGGCTCTGGCCGTGTCGCCACGGGCCTCGGCGTCCGCCGCCATGAGCAGGGCCTGCTGGGTCGTCTCGTTGAGCTTCTCGAGCTCGGTCATCGCCCGGTCGAGGTCCATCTCGGCCTTCTTCTGGTTCGCGATGACGCTCGCGGCGGTCTCACGGAGGCGCTTGTGCTGGTCGCGTGCCTCGGCGATCGCCTGCTCGATCTGGATCTTGGGGTCCGCCACCTCCTCGAACCGTCCGGTGAGCGCAGCGGCCATGTACCGCCACATCCGTCTCAGCAGCTTGCCCATGTCGTGTCCTCTCCAGGGTGGACCGGTGCGCCGCGGCGGAGGCGCCGCACGCATGGTAGGTCGTCGGCGCCGGCGCTGTCAGGACCTTCAACCTCCCGCGGTCTGGCCTGCCGTCTCGTCGAGACCGCGTCGGAGCGCCTCGAGCTCGACGACGAGGGCGTCGACGTCCGCGCCGAGGCCCCCGAGCTCCACGGGGTCGTCGACCCGCAGACCCAGCTCCACAGCCCGCGCCACCGTCTCGTCGAGGCGCGCCTCGAGCACCTGCAGCCGGTCCCGCGCCTCGCCGACGGCCCCGCTGATACGCCGGTAGGTCGCGATCTGGCCGTGCAGGGCGGCCGCGAGCCGCTCGTTCGTCTCGGAGGGCGGCGCGTCGGCGAGCCCGCGCAGCCGGCGGGCGACCTCCGCTTCGGGGACGAGCTGGCGCAGGGCCCGCTCGAGCTGCTGGCCGCGGTTGGCGATGCGCCAGCACTCCTCCACCGCGTCGTCGACGCGCGCGCCGATCTCCCGCAGGCGCTCGCGCAGGGGTCCGGCGTCCGCACCGGCGAGCGAGCGCTCGTACCGGGCACGCGCGTCGAGGGCTTCCTTCACGTACCAACGCCACGGCTCCCCCAGCCGGCGCGGGTCTATGTCGGTGGCGGTCCGCCTCTTGGCACGCGGCATCCGCAGTGCCACCCATCCGGCGTAGACGGCCGCACCGGCCCCGGCTGCGACCGCGGCGGGTGCCCCGGCGAGGATGGCCGCCGCCGCTCCCGCCCCGCCGAGCATGATCGACGACGGCGCGGTGATCGCCTCGGCGGTCCGCCGGGTGAGGAACCGGTCTCGAAAGCTCATGCCGCGGTCAGAAGTTGCTGATCACGGCGTCGAAGACGCGGTTGATCGCGGTGGGATCGCTCGAGTCGTAGGCCGCGGCGTCGGTGGCCTCGGCGATGCGCCGGAGCACCGCGAGGTCGGCGTCACCGCCGTAGGCGATCGGGAAGATCCGCACCGGACGGGTCTGCTGACCCTCCCCGCCCGCGCTCAGCGCGGCGAGCAGGCCCTCCAGATCCTCGTTGCGCGGGTCCTCGTTGCGGCCGTCTGACAGCACGACGACCGCGTTGATCTTCTCCGGGTCGTAGCTCGCGAGCAGGTCCTCGTAGGACGCCTGCGTGGCGGTGTACAGCGGCGTGCCAGCCACGGGGGTCAGGCTTTCGATCCGGCGCCGGAGCTCGTCGCGCTGCTGGCCGATCGGGGCGATCGGCACGAGGTCGAGGTAGTCGCGGTCCTGGTTCGGTCCGAGGCCGGTCGAGAAGACCCGCAGGCCAACCTCGTCGGTGTCCTTGAACTGCTCGAGCGCGTCGCCGGCGGCAGCCACCGCGAGGTCGAGCTTCGTGAGGGGTCTGCCGTCCTCCGTCGCGCCGGCCGCGTCGCCCATGGAACCCGACACGTCGATGGCGAGCAGGACCCGTGCGTCCTTGCGCTGCTCCTCCCAGCGGCGCAGCAGCTCGACCAGGACCGGCGGGTCGGGCACGGCGAGGGTGGTCTGCGGCTGCTGGGGGTCCACGCCGAGCTCAGCCGTCAAAGGTTCGCCGAGCGGCACCTCCGGGTTGCCGGGACGGAACCCGAACTCGAGCACGCGCGCCTGGTTCTCCGGGCGCATGACGTACTCCTCGAACCGCTCGGCGGCGGCACGCTGCTCGTCGCTGACCCATTCCGCGTCGAGGATGATGAACGGGTTGTCGCTGAACAGCGTGCCCTCCGTCGGGTACACCGCGACGAGCGGCACGCGCGGCGGCACGAGCTGCTCACCGGGTTCGAGGACGCCGTCGGGGTTGCCGCGGTTGTAGTTCACGATGCTGACCTCCTCGACCGCGACCGCCGAGGCGTAGGTCAGGGCGGTGCCGCGCGCGTCGTTGCGCGCGAGGTTGTTGAGGAACGTCAAGGTCGTGTCGCCGTAGTGGACGACGGCGGACTCCACCCCCTCGGAGAACGCCACGACCTCCGGCCGGGCGAGATCCTCGGTCGTGAGGTCACGGACTTTCCCGGTCGCCGCGTAGTACTGCGCGATGAGCGCAGACAGGCCCGACGTCGAGTAGTTCGGGTTCGTCTTGCCGAGGCGGAACGGGCCCCACTCGGGGTGCCCGAGCGATCCCCAGCCCTCGGGGTCACGCGACAGCGCGAGGATGTCGGCGTAGCCGATGGGGGTGTCGGGCCAGCCGAGCGCCTCGGCCATTGGCCGGGGCATCGCGATGACGAGCGGGGTGAGCATGAACGGCGCCGACTCGGGCGCCATGGGCGGCTGTCCCTCATCGGCGCGCAGCTGGTTGAGGATCACCCCCCACGAGCTCGACGCCGGGGACCAGACCACGGGGCGGCGACCTTCCCGCTCCTCGTCGGGCCAGCCGTCGGCGAGCAGCGCCATGGCCGCTCCTGAGGCCTTCGAGTAGGGGCGGACGAACACGCACCGCCCGTCGACCTCGGCGTCGTCGGAGCCGTTGAACGCCCGCGCGAGGTCGGAGATGAGGTCGATCTTCTCCGAGCTGACCGCCACCTCGACGGGAACGCAGTCGCCGGGGTCCTCCAGCCCCACGTCGCCGCCGTCGTCTTCCCCCGTCGGTGGGCCGAGGCCGCAGGCGCTGACCAGCAGCGCAAAGACCCCGAGCGTCGCGAGGAACCGCTGGAGCTTCATCCCCTCACCTCCGTCCACAGGGCCCGGAGCGCCTCGAGGGCGACGGGCGAGGGCACCGCCCGGCCGTCGGCGGCGCCCGGTTCCCAGTGCCCGTCCCCGAGCAGGGCGGGCACGTCCCTGGTGATCCGTTGCGCGACGCCGGCCGCGGTGCCGACGGGCACGGCGACGACCTCGGCGGCCACGGGCGGAACGCCCTCCTCCTCCCGCAGCCGCGTGGTGCGCGCGGCGGCGCGTTCCCTGAGGGAGGCGAGGTCTGCGCCGATGGCCCCGACGACGTCGAAGCGGGCCGGACCGAACTGCACCATCGCCTGGAGCGGCGAGCCGGTGGGCGCCTGGGTGAGGTCCCGCTGGAATGCGGCGAACCAGCTGAAGAAGCCGGGGTCCTCGAGGTCGCGGGTGCTGTAGTCGGTCCTGCCGAGCCGGCTCCCGGTGGCCTGGTGGAGGACGAGCAGCCCCTCGGCGCTGCGGCCGGGGTCGGCGTGACCCGGCTTCACCGGACCCCACCCGGCCTCCCCCCCGAGGTCCGCCCACGGGTCTCCGGCGACTTCGCCGACGCAGTCCCACGCCACCGGGTCGCACCGCTGGCGCAGCGCATCCGCCCGCTCCTCCCAGATCGCCAGGATGAGCGGCGAGTGGCCGAGCGCCGTGCTGTCCTCACCGAGCAGCGGCGGGAGCTGGGCCCGCTTTCGACGGTCGCGGGCCATCTGCGGCCAGGGCCGCAGCGTGAGCCAGGCGTCGACGTCCGGTGCGTCACCCGCCGCGAGCGCGTCGAGGGTCGCGCTCGCGTCCTCGACGCGCACGCGCAGGTCGTCCGCGGCGAGCGCATCGCACACCGTCCGCAGCTCGGTCACGCAGAGGACGGTCCCGGGCCCGCCGGCGCGCTGGTCGGCCGGGCCGCCCTGGCCAGCGCGGTCGCGCAGGGCCAGGGCGCCTACGACGAGCCCGACCGCGACGACCAGGGCGAGCAGCCGGCTCACCACCCGCGTGCCGCTTCGGACCGGCATCCCCTCACCGTGCCCAGGCTATCGGCGGCAGCTAGCCGGGGTGGCCGGGGAGCTCGTCGGGGAGGTCCCGGGCGGTGAGCGCGACGAGCTCCGCGTCGGTGGGCTCGCCCCTGGCGATCACCCGGCTCGCCTGGCGGGCGACCGCCTGCTCGAAGAGGTTGCGCGCCAGCCGCGCGTTGCCGAACCCGCGGCCGCGCGGTGCCCCGTCGAGCAGCCTGCGGGCCTTCTCCCGGGCTCCTCGCGACAGGCGGTAGTGATGCCGCTCGCCGAGCGCGTCGATGATCGCGAGCAGCTCGCCGGTCGTGTAGTCGGGGAAGTGGATGGTCTTGGGGAAGCGCGAACGCAGGCCAGGGTTGGCGTCGAGGAAGACGACCATCTCCTCGGTGTAGCCGGCGACGACGACGACGAGACGGTCCCGGCGGTCCTCCATGAGCTTCACCAGCGTGTCGATGGCCTCGTGGCCGAAGTCGCGCTGGTCACCGCGGGCGAGGGCGTGGGCCTCGTCGATGAGCAGCACCCCGCCGTCGGCCTCGCCGACCACCTCGGTGACCCGCTGCGCGGTCTGCCCGACGTAGCCGGCCACGAGCCCGGCACGGTCGGTCTCCACGAGATGACCGCGCTCGACGACGCCGAGGGCCCGGTAGATCCCGGCGAGCAGGCGCGCGACGGTCGTCTTGCCCGTGCCGGGGTTTCCGGTGAACACGAGGTGGCGGCTCTGCACCGCGACGGGCAGGCCCCGCGCGCGCCGCAGACGTTCGACCTGCAGGAGGTCGGCGACGGTGCGTACCTCGGCCTTCACCGCGGCGAGCCCGACGAGTCCGTCGAGCTCGGCGAGCAGCTCGTCGAGACCGCGTTCGGGCTCGCCGGGGTCGACCGTCCCGAGCGCGGGGGGCTGGCCTGAGCCGGCGTCGGAGGGGTCCGCGCCGGGCGACTCCCCCCGCGTGGGCGGCAGGAGCTCGAGGAGCATGCGGCGGTGGTCCTCGAGCGCCGCCAGCTCGAGAGCGCCGGTGTAGCCGTCGATGGAGACGGTTGCGTGCGCCACGTCCATCGCGAGGTCGTAGTAGCGGCGCGCCGCGTCGTTGCCCGCGCGCAGGTCCGCGTCACGCAGGAGGCTGAACAGCGTCGAGGGCACCTCGAGACGCTGCGCGGCGGTGTCGAGGAGCCCCTGACGGCGCAGGTCGGCGGGGGTGAGTCCCGCCAGCGACAGGACCGGACGGCCGGCGAACGTGTCGAGCAGCGCCCGCGCCTCGCCGTCGGTGACGATGCCGTCGGCGGCCACGAGCCCGGCGGCGAGCTGGAAGGCGTCGAGGACCACGTCGTCCTCCGCGGTGTCCCCGCTCGTGCCCGCGCGTTCCGCGAGGTCGCGCACGACCGGGGCGAGCGCGGTGACGAACGCGTCGACGGCGCCCCGCAGGCGGGCCGTCACCCGTGCCCCCCGGCCGCAAGGCGACCGTCGCCCGACTCCCTGTCGTCCACCTGCCCGCCCTCCTGGTCCGCGGTGAGCCTCAGCGTAGCGGCGGGCGCGCCGACGCCCGGGCGGCGCGACGCTCGCTGCGCGCGACGGCGGCTCCCGGTACCGTCGCCGGGTGAGCAACGCCGGACCGGGGCGATCGCGGAGGTGGGCGCCGGCGGTGCGCGTGCTCCTCGCGTTGGTGTTGATCGTGGCCGGCGTCGGCCACTTCCTCGCCCACGACGCCTACCTCAGGCTCATCCCACCGTGGTTGCCCGCCGGGCCGACGATCGTGTGGGTCACCGGCGTGGCGGAGATCGTCCTCGGTGTCGGCCTCCTCGCGCTGCCGCGGCGCCGTCGCGCGGTCGGGTGGGCGCTGGCGGCCTTCCTCGTCCTCGTCTTCCCCGGCAACGTCCACCAGGCTGTGGCCGGGATCGACGTCGGGGGCCTCGACACCCCTGTCGCGCGTTGGGTGCGGGTGCTCCTCCAGCCGCCGCTCATCGCCGTCGCCCTCTGGAGCACCGGTGCGTGGCCGCCGGCCCGGCGGCGCCCTACGGCACGTACTGCTCCTCGATCGCGGTGATGCGTCCGTCGGTGACGGTGACCCAGATCGCCGCCTGACCCGTGAGGAACCGGATGACGTCGACCGTCAGGGTGCGCGCGTCGACCTCGATGCCGTGCAGGTACACCGCGTGGCGGCCGTCTTCGAGCGTGGCCTCGGCGTCAGAAGCCACCGCCGGCGGGGTCGGGAGCGTCCATCTGGAGCCAGTGGTAGAACGCCTCGGGGTCCCATGGGCCCGCGCGCGCCGTGCGACGCATCGCCCCACCCCCATCTCACGTCCCCGCCGCCCGGCGCTCGCCGGGCGTCCCGCGTTGGCAGTGTCCCATGGAGGACACCAGCGTGTCAGGGCCGGTCGGCCAATGCTCTGCGGGTCTCCAAACCCGAGGGCGTGCCTCATCAGGCAGAAGCGCTGCCCGAGGAGGCTGTGCGGCCGGCCGTGCGCGCCTTCGCCGCAGCGGTGAACATGGGCGGCGGTGCGCGAAGAAGCGGTCTCGGGCTCACGAATGCGCCCGCCCGCTGCGCCGGCACGGGAGCGGGGGGAGCAGCGCGACGCCCCGGTGACGCCGTCGGTCCTCGGCCGGCTGTCGACCGGCGCCCGCACCGCTCACACGGTCAGGCTGCAGCGCCTGGCCGGAAACAACGCCGTCGCGGCACTGCTCGCGCCGACCGCCGGGGTCCAGCGCGCGTGCGCCGGCGGGGGCTCCTGCTCCTGCGAGGGACGCGACGAGGACCGGACGGGCGTGCAACGGATGGTCGTTCAGCGCAGCCCAGAGAACGAGCAGCGCCTCGCCGACGTCCAGGGCAAACCCATGTTCGCGCTTCTGCCCGCGCTCGCCGCGCTCGACGCCGCGGTGCTCGCCGACACCGCAGCGGGCGAGAAGGTCGGCGGACCTCGGCTCGTCGTCGCGATGGCGGCGGTGCGCGCGAAGGGGAGCTGGGCAGCGTTCGCCGCCGCCCATGCCGCGCGCCTGGCCGAGCTGCCGGCCGACCAGATCGGCGACGTCATGCGCTTCGTCGGCGCGCCGACGGAGGTCAAGGTCTACGGCGGCAAGGAGTTCGACGGCCGCTTCGACGCGTTCGTCGAGCCGGTGTCCGGCGCGATCACCCTGATCTTCAAGGCCAAGGTCGTCCCCGTCGAGGCCAACCCGCCGGCGAAGCAGGAGATCGCGACGTTCAAGACGGAGTTCAAGGCCACCGTCGAGTCGACCTGGTCAGGCAAGGGCACGGTGGCGCCCTCATGCCCCGTCCTCGGCACGAAGGCGTTCACGACGCGCGTCGTGGTGCACTTCGTCGACGGCGGCGAGCACCTGCCGATCACCCTGTACAACGCGAGCTACGCCTACGGCCGCGTCGAGACGGACAGGGCCACCGGCGCCCGCAGCGCGAAGCTCGACGCCGAGGCCTACAAGACCAGCAGGCGCGAGTCCTACGCGCGCGGTGGCGGCGTGCCGCCGATGGTGTCCGAGCAGTCCACCGCGGCCCACGAGTTCGGTCACGCGATCGGCCTCGACCACGTGCACTGCCCGGGCAGCGACCTGCGGTGCTACGGCATGACACCCGAGGAGCACGGCGACGTCATGGGCGGCGGCTCGAAGGTCCAGAAGATCACCGTGCCGGGCCCCGACGGCAAGCCGGTGATCCACGACGACTTCGCGCCCTTCGTCCGTATCGGCGAACGCTACGGCACGGACCTCTTCCCCGGCGCGCTGGCGACGAAGTGCAACAAATGGGAGAGCAAGGGCTCCTAGCCATCGCCAAGGGCCCCGGGATGTCCGGCGGTCCCGCCGCAAACGGGACCACCGGACATCCTCCTGCCCGTGCCGTCAGGGCCTTTAAGGCTGGCTGACGATCGCTGCCGTCAGAAGACGAGCGTGCAGGTTCCGCGCTCGTCCAGCGACTCCTCGCCGTCACGCAGGGTGTAGGTCGAGCGAACGCGCTCGACATCGCCGTGGGGACCCACGAAGGTGATGTTTATCTGGAAGCGTTCGAACTGCGGGTTCTCCCGCCAGTGCGCCGTCCCTCCGCCCTGCGCTCGGTACGTCGTCTCGCCGTCCGTTGCCTCGGCGTTGCGGAGCTGGATCGTCAAATGCCCGCCGCCGCGCTGCTCCTTTTCGCGGAACGTCACCTCGCCCGCCGAGAAGGAGAACTCACGGCCGTCGCAGAGGAATGTGGGCGGATCAGAATCGACCACAGGCTCGGTTTCCACGTGGGGCTTGCCTGCCCACGGTGGGCGTGCGGCGTGGGCGGGGAGCACCAACCCTCCCACGAGCGCGACCGTCAACAGCAACAGCAACGTCACACGGGACTTGCTCACCATCACAACGTCCTTCCCCCGATTTTCCAACCTCGGATGCACGTGGCGACCCGGGTCCTGGCGACACGCAAGGTACATCCACCACCTCCCCCGGTCCACGCCCTTTTTCTGCACGTGTGGTCGGCAGACGTCGCGCTTCGGCCGCGGTTTGCACGGCCGGCGACGGAGGAAGTTGGATCGCAGGGTTGGCGGCCGCCCTCGCCTTCGCGCGGAGCGGGCATGATGTGCGGCTCGTCGAGCGCGACGGCGCGCTTCGGCGGCCGACGCTGACGAGGCGTTCGGCACCTGGGAGCGCACGGGCGTCGCGCATTTCCGCCAGCCCCACGCCTTCCTGGGACTGGCCCACCAGCGGCTCCTCGAAGACGCGCCGGAGTCCTGCAGGCACTTCTCGACCCCGGCGCGATCGACAACCACCAGTACGCGCTCGTCGCCGGCGGGCCGTCGCCTTCCGACGGCGCCCGTGTCGATCTGCGCGCGCCGTGCGGTGTTCGAGATGGCCCTGCGACGAGCGGCGCAGGACCAGGCGAACGTCTCGCTGCTGCCGCACACCCGTGCCGCCGGGCTCGTAGGCAAGGCCGACCCTCGGCGCATCCCCGCGCGCGTGACCGGGGTGCGCACCGCGCACGGCCGCGCGTGGCGGGGCGACCTCGTCGTCGACCGCTCGGGCGGACCTCCCGGTCAGCGGGTGGCTGCGCGAGCTGGGCGCCGCTCCCGGCGTCGAGCGCACGTCCCCGTGTGGGCTGGTCTACTACGGCCGCCACTACCGCTTCCGTGCCGGCGTCGACATGCCCGCCGTCGCCACACTCCTTCGCGGCCCACGGGCAGAGATCGGCTACCTCGCCTACTCGGTGTTCGTCGAGGACAACCGCACGTTCGCGCTCGCGTTGATGATCCCGTCATGGGACCGCGAACTCCGCGTCCTGCGGCACGAATCGCCCTTCACGGCCGCGGCGCTTGGCATGACGACGCTCGTCGCGTGGGTGCACTCCGACCAGTCCGAGCCCATCACGCCGGTGGTGCCAATGGGTCAGCTGCAGAACCTTCACCGGTCGGTGGTCGCGGTGGCCAGACGCGTGAGCGACCCGGAGCTCCTCACCCGGGCACAACGCCTCGCCAGGGAGTCGCCACCGCCGCCCACCGGGGCGCCGACACGCGCACAGCTGCTGGCGGCCCTGCCCGACGTGTGACGCGCCGTCCCGGTCAGCCGTCGAGCACCTCCATGAGCTGCTCGACGGTGGGCGCCCCCCCGAACCCTGCGTCGGGGAGCCAGACACGGCAGGAAAGCCCGCTGGGCAGCGGGGGAGCCGGGAATGGATCGCGCCCGTCCACGAGCACGGTCGGCGAGCCTCGGAACGGCAGTTCGTCGCTCTGCTCGCCGGTGAGCACCCGCTGTCGGGTGATCACGACATCGGACCGGCCGAGCCGCGCGACCGCTTCGCGGACCCGAGCTTCCGCCGTCCGCCAGTGCGGGCAGCCGTCGAAGTAGAGGATGGTCACCTGCACCGTACGGGCACGCTCCTCATGGAAGGTACCCGACCGTAATCCTTCCCGCGCACGGGAAGGTCAAGTGCCGCACCGGAAGGGAGCGTTGCCATGCGGATCGGCGAGCTGGCCGACGTCACCGGCGTCACGACGAAGACCCTGCGCTACTACGAGGCTGCGGGCCTCTTGCGCTCCCCCCGACGGGCCGCAAACGGCTACCGCGACTACACGCGGGAAGCGGCCGGCCGCGTCGCATTCATCGGACAAGCCCAAGCCGCCGGGCTGACGCTGCGCCAGATCGGTGAGGTCCTCGCCGTCCGCGACGGCGGCCATCCCCCGTGCGCGCATGCGGCCGATCTCGTCGAGCAGCGCCTGGAGGAGCTGGAACGGCGTCTGCGCGAGCTGGAACGCACCCGCACGGCGCTGCGGACGCTCGTCGACGGCTCGCGGCCATCGATCCGGCGGACTGCGACCCCGGCGCCGTGTGCTCGGCCATCGCACCGCCGGCTCCCGTTGAGGCACCATGACGGCGTACGGGCTGCCGAGGATCCGTGCCCGTCGGCGCGCTCGTCCGCGGGGTGTCGGGACTACGTCGTCCCTGGGGTGACGCGGTCCCGACACCTCGCGGGCCTCAGCGCCGCTCGTACAGGCCTCGGACGTAGCCGGCCTGCCCGAGGTGCGCCATGGTGTCGCCGATGACGCTCACGAGACGCACGACGACGGTCACGGGCGGATCGAACGAGCGGTCGATGATGCGCGCGAGATCGGTGTCGTCGAGCGCCGCAAGTATCCCGAGCGTCCGCTCCGCGACCGCGTTCTGGTAGCCGACGCAGGCGTCCACCGACTCCGGCCGGACCCGCGCGACCTGTGCGCTCGTATGGCCGTAGCCGATGTCGTCGTCTCCCGGCTGCAGCCCGAACCGCGCGTGCCAGCCCTCCTCCCGCCAGACCTGCTCACGCTCCGCCATCTCGGCAAGGTGATCGTCCTGCACGCGGGTGAGATGCCACAGGAGCCACCCGATCGGGTTCGCATCCGGGTCGGGGCGCCAGAGGAGTGCAGACGCGTCGAGGCCGTCGGCGATCGCCTCGGTGTGGTCGCGGACGCGTGTGAATGCGTCGGTGAGGACAACCTTTGCGTCCACGGCACTCCTCTGCGGCGGGCTCTCCCCCGGTTCTACAGGTGAACCGCGACGAGGGGAATCCCTCGGCCGCCGTTCCACCGTCGAGCTACCCGGCGGGCGGAAAAACCGTTCGCCCTGTCCGGCTGGTCGAGCCGGCAGTCGCCGGCCCGGAGCGGGCGAGCCTGCCGGCCGATTGAGGCCCGTCCTTCAGCTGCACCCGCTCGTCGTGCCGCAGGACTCGCAGACGTGGCAGGAGCCGGCGCGCTGCATCTTGATGCCGCAGGTGAAGCACATCGGCGCGTCGCCGTAGAGGTCGTCGACGGGGACGGGGCGCTCGACCGGCAGGACCGTCTGGCCCTCGGCGTCGACGGTGGGCGTGTCGTTGCCCGCGTCCGCCGAGGGGTAGCCGGCGTTGAGCGCCGCGTTGCGCTCCTCCCTGGTGTAGATGTTGAGCTCGTGTCGCTTGTCGGTCGGCAGGTACTCGATCGCGAGGCGCCGGAAGATGTAGTCGACGATCGAGCTGGTGAACTTCACCTCCGGGTCGTCGGTCATGCCGGCCGGCTCGAAGCGCATGTTCGTGAACTTGCGCACGTACGCCTCGAGGGGCACGCCGTACTGCAGCCCCAGGCTCACGCTGATCGCGAACGCGTCCATCACCCCCGACAGGGTCGAGCCCTGCTTGCCGAGCTTGACGAAGATCTCCCCGAGCCCGTCGCCGGGGTACTCCCCCGCCGTCAGGTAGCCCTCGGCGTCGCCGACCTGGAACGAGATCGTCTGGCTCGGCCGCTGCTTCGGCAGCCGCCGGCGCACCATCCCGTGCGCCGCGGCCTCCTCGGTCGTGGACGCCGGCTCGGACTTCCTCTTGTCGATCGCCAGGGGCTGCGCGACCTTGCAGTTGTCGCGGTAGATCGCCAGCGCCTTCAGCCCGAGCTTCCACCCCGCGACGTAGATGCCCTCGACGTCGGCCACGGTCGCGGACTCGGGCAGGTTCACGGTGTTGTGGTTGACGATGCCGTTGCCCACGAACGCGTGGGTGGCCGGCACGGAGATGTCGTAGACGTCACGCTTGCCAGCGTCCTCGATCGACTCGACGGGGCTGAAGTGCAACCCGTCGTCGAGGACGGACTGCAGCCACGCCGGCAGCGTGACACCGGGCTCGGCCGCGAGCCGCTCCAGTGTGTGCCGCGTGACGTGCCGGGTGCGCTGGTCGCGGAGGAACCGCCAGCGATGCCGACCGGTGCCCTTCGCCTTGCTTCCTGGACGTCCCCTGGGGATCAGCTCGTACAGCTCACGCCCGCTGATGCCGGGCACGACGTCGGCGGTCGCGTGGGCGGACGGCTCCACCGGCAGCCGGGCAGCACGCGCCGCCTTCTCCGGCTCCGTGAAGGGCACCAGGCGAGCGAGCCGACCGGCGTGCCCGCCGACGGCGTACACCTCGTCGTAGGTCTTGTCGTACTCCGCGTCGTGCTTGCTGATGCGGCCGTGGACGACACCGAGGTTCGTGAGCACGGCCTGGAAGTCGTCGAGCAGCTGGGGCGCGTCGAGGCAGATCGCGAGCTTGGGCATCTGCGTCACCGAGGCGTACGCGTCCAGGAACAGCCCCTGGAGGAAGGCCAGCACCATGTGCCGTGGCGAGCGCAGGATCGCGTCGGGGATCCGCTTGGCTGAGGCACGCCGGCCGCAGCCGAGGTAGTCAAGGAACTCCACGGCCCGCTTGGAAGACACCATCACGCTGGGGCACCGGTGGCCATGGCCCGGCACGATCTTCGCCGGCAGGCCGAGCTCGCTCTCCCACGCGGCCTTCAGGCGCTCGAGCACGCTCGGGGCCGTGTTGGTGATGGAGATCGTCCAGGTGGAGCACGCCGTGTGCCCCTCCGCGGCGTAGGCGCCGAGGAGGAACGCGAGCTCCTCGGTCATCTCGTCGGGGACCGCGATGGGCTTCTGGCTGCCGTAGGCGGGACCGGGTGCGAAGTCGTCGAAGCGCACCGGCATCTGTGACCACCGTTCGGCGCCGTACTGCACGGCGACGTATTCCCCCGGCTGCACCTCGTCGAGGTAGCGCCAGAAGGGGCCGACCTCGGTGGCCACCATGACGCGGTGGTTCTCCGTCCCGGTCACGGCATGCCCCGAGCGCAGCGTCAGGCGGCGCACGTCGCGCTGGCCACCGAAGTAGAAGGCATCGGTTTTCTGGCCACCGCCGAGGGACGCGACCTCGCGCACCTCTGGACGGAAGCTGTCGGCTTCCTCTCCCCGGTGCAGGCTCGCGATGCGGATGAGGCCGTCCTCGGTGGGCAGCAGCGTCTCACCGGTGACGCACTTCGAGATTGCGCCAGAAATCCATGGCTGGGCCGCCGCCATCATGCGGATGTGTCCGCCCGGGGCGATCGACCGCTCCCCCATGGCGCAGTCGAAGACCGGCAGGTGCTCGTCGCGGAACGCCGGCGCGCCTTCAATGGTGGCGTGTTCGTCGATGTAGGCGACGATCGCCTCGACCTGCTCGGGCTGGTAGCCGAGCTTGGCCAGGGCAGCCGGCACGGTCTGGTTGACGATGCGCATCGTCCCCCCGCCGACGAGCTTCTTCATTTTCACCAGGCCGAGGTCGGGCTCGATCCCGGTAGTGTCGCAGTCCATCAGCAGGCCGATGGTGTTGTGGCTCACGAAGCCGTTGGCGAGGTAGGTCACGTTGTCGGGCACCGAAAGGTCATAGGTGAACTCGTCCTCCCCCAGCTCCGCCGACGCGACGGTGTCGTAGAAGAACGTGAGCAGGTGGCCGAGCTCCTCGTCACCGGTGCGCTCGTAGAGCTCGGTGGCCAGGGTGCGGCTGACCCGACCGCGCTGGACGCCCTGCAGCAGGTTGCTGCGCAGACGATCGTGGTCGGGGGCGAGCTGCTCCACCATCGCGCGGGTGAGCGGGATGTAGTCCTTGCGCGACGACTGCTGCGTCCTGGTGCAGTTGACCAGCGCGTTCTTGCGCCCGCTGATGAACCCGATGTCGGCAAGCCACGCCTCGTTGTAGCCGAGGTTCAGCAGCCGCAGGACAGCGAGCTCCGAGTCGCCCCACCCCGTGCGGTCGTTCTTGCGGGTGGTGGGGTAGCCGAGGGCGAGCAGGAGCGACTGGACGTCGCGGCTGAACGCATAGGACGTCGTCGACCAGCGCGGGTAGCCGAGGGTGACCGTCCCGTCAGCCTCGTACAGACCGCGGAGAAAGCTCGTGTAGACCGCGGCGTCGTTGCTGTACAGCACCGCCTCGGGAATGTGGGGGTGCCAGCCCTTGCCGACGTGGCCGTCGGCCGGTGAGTGCTTGGCGAACCCGCAGGCCTCCCACCAGTGCACAAGGCGCACCGAGTGGAACGCGACCTCCGTGTAGCCGGTCTGCTGGGAGACATGCGCTTCGAGGTTGAACAGCTCCTTGCCCAGCTGCGACAGGTGCTCGATGACATCGAAGTCCTCGGCCGCCACGCACAACCGGACGCCCCGGGAGTGCAGCGACCCGTCACCCATGAAATAGCCGACGAACTCCGCGAGCTCAGGCGTCATCGTCCTGGGGACCTCGGCGTGGTGCTCCCCTGTCCAGTCCAGATCCCCGCCCCCCGGCGAGCCTGCGGCTCGCCCTCTCCCCGAGGCCTCCGCGAGCGGCGGCAAGGGGACGCGCTGGGGCCAGCCGACGAGCTGATCGAGGGCCAGGGGCACGCGGTCACCCTCGGTGATCTCGCTGAACCGCTTCCACTGCCACTGACCGTCGGAGCCGACGACCTTGATGCGGTGCCGAGGCGTGCCCTGGATGCGGTACCCACGAGCAGTGTCGACGGTCACCACCGATTCGAGCCCGTTGACGTAGAACTTCGTAGCCTGGCGGGGACCGTCGTCGGTGGCGACGTCGATGTCGAGATCCTGCCACCGGTCACCACCCGGCTCGCCGAGCGACGAGAGACGGACCAGGCCGCGCTCCGTCGCGACGAGCGAGCCGCCGACCAGGCAGCCGGTGGGTGCGAGGACGCTGGCCTGGGCGTTGCGAATCCCATGCTCGGTGCCAAGGGCCAACGCATCGCCCCACGACTCCTTCGCGGCGGCGAGGATGTTGGCAGGGGCCAAGCGGGTGTCTATGGCGTTGGCGGCGTCCTTGTGCTTGGCGATGACCCGCAACATGCCGTCGCGGTCGGCCGCGTAGCCCTCGAACGGGCCCTGCACCTTGGCCAGCTCCGCCGACGTCCGGTAGGCGTGACCGGTCATGAGCGCGGTGATCGTCGACGCCCACGCCCGTCCCTCGTCGGAGTCGTAGGCCAGACCCTGGCTCATCAGCAGCCCACCGAGGTTGGCGTAGCCCAGACCCAGCTGGCGGTAGCGCCGCGCGTTCTCGGTAATGTTCTCGGTCGGGTAGCTGGAGTTGCCGACCATGATCTCCTGGGCGGTGAACACGATCTCCACGGCCCGCTTGAACGCCTCGACGTCGAAGACGCCATCGGTCTCGAACTTGCGCAGGTTCAGGCTCGCGAGGTTGCACGCGGAGTTGTCCAGGTGCATGTACTCGCTGCACGGGTTGGAGCCGTTGATCCGCCCCGCGTTGGGTGTGGTGTGCCAGTCGTTGATGGTCGTGTCGTACTGCACGCCCGGGTCGGCGCACTCCCAGGCCGCCTGCGCTATCTGGCGCATGAGCGCGCGGGCCTTGACGGTCTTGACGGTCTCGCCGGTGGTGACGGCCTTCAGCTCGAAGTCGGCGTCGGCCTCGACGGCACGCATGAACTCGTCGGTGACGCGCACCGAGTTGTTGGCGTTCTGGTACTGGATGGAGCCGGCGTCCTTGCCGTCGAGGTCCATGTCGAAGCCAGCGGCTGCCAGCGCACGCGCTTTGGACTCCTCGCGGCACTTGCACCAGATGAACTCCTCGATGTCGGGGTGGTCGACGTTGAGGATCACCATCTTCGCCGCTCTCCTCGTCGTACCCCCTGACTTGATCGTGCCGGCCGAGGCGTCAGCCCCGCGCATGAAGCTGACCGGTCCCGAGGCCTCGCCGCCACCGGCGAGGTGCTCCTGCGACGAGCGGATGCGCGACAGGTTCACACCGGCCCCGGACCCGCCCTTGAAGATCAGCCCTTCCTCGGTGTACCAGTTCAGGATCGAACTCATCGTGTCGTCGACCGACAGGATGTAGCACGCCGAGCATTGCTGGTTGCGTCCCGGCACGCCGACGTTGAACCACACCGGGGAGTTGAACGCGGCGCGCTGGGTGACGAGGATCGACTTCAGCTCCTCGTTGAACACCCGTGCGGAGCCGTCGTCGGCGAAGTAGCCGTCCTTGCGCCCCCACCCGGTGATCCGGTCGGCGACGCGGTCGATCATCTGGCGCACGCTGCGCTCACGCTCCGGCGAGCCGAGCGGTCCCCGGAAGTACTTCTGCGCCACGATCGTCGTCGCGTTCATCGACCAGGACTTCGGGAACTCCACGTCGCGCTGCTCGAAGGCGACCGCGCCGGTCTTCCAGTCCTTGATGACCGCGTCGCGCAGCTCCCAGTCGATCTCGTCGTAGGGATGCGTGCCCTCGTTGGTGAAGAAGCGGTCGATCTTCAGGCCCATGCCGTGACCGGAGGGCACCGCCCGGAGCTGCGCGTGCGTGGTTACCATGTTGCTCCCTCTTCGCCGGGACCGCGAAATCCCATGGGTGTAAGTACGGCGGTGAGACTTGCATGCCGAGGGCGGGACGTCAAGGAGGTGACATGCAGCCAAACGCTAGATGCGGACCTGACTTTCCGTGCCATACACTATATCTTGTGGTTGGCTCGATTGCGCGGCCGGCCAGGTCGCGGCACCGTAGCACCCGGCTCGAGCGCTGTCCTGGCTTCCCGTCACGCAGGCCATGTGGACAAGGCGCGGGGTTCTCCCCGGTCTGGGGAGGGACTTCCCAGGCCGGTGGAGGGCCTGTGGACGGTGCCGACGAAGCCGGTGGACGACGATCCACAGACTGTGTACAGGCCCGTGGACAACCCTTGGTGGAGCCCCGGGGAGCCGTCGGGGAATCCACACCAAAAAACTTGGAGACGCGACATGCGCTGTCCCTACTGCGGCATCGACGACGACCGCGTGATCGACTCGCGAGCGACCGAGGAGGGCGCGGCGGTGCGTCGCCGGCGCGAGTGCCGGGCGTGCACGCAGCGCTTCTCCACGTACGAGCGCGCCGAGCAGCTCAGCGTGTCGGTCCGCAAGCGCAACGGTGCGCTGGAGGCGTTCGACCGCCGCAAGGTCGCGGCCGGCATGGCGAAGGCGACGAAGAACCTCCCCGTTGACGACGCGGCACTCGACCGGGCCGTCGCCCGCGTCGAGGCCCGGCTCCTGTCCCTTCGCACCCGGGAGGTCGCGAGCGAGGCCGTCGGCGAGGAGGTGCTCGAGGCCCTGCGCCAGCTCGACCCCGTCGCCGCCGTGCGGTTCGCGAGCGTGTACAAGGGCTTTACCTCCCCCGAGGACTTCGCCCGCGAGCTCGCCGCCATGAACCCACGAGCCGACGATCCGGGCTGAGGGGACTCGTCTACTTCTCTCCTGCCGGCAGTCGCAGGACCATCCCGGGGATGAGGGCCCGCGGGTCCACGCCGTTTCTGGCGGCCACCTCGGCGGCGTAGGCGGTGCGGTCGGCACCCGCCGGCGCGTGCGCGTCGACGAGGTCCCACACGGTGTCCCCGGGCCCGACGACGACGGTCACGGGCTCGGCGAGCGGCGGCGACGGACGCCCCTCCTGCGACGCTCCGCCGCCCACGACGAAGGCTGCCGCACCCGCCAGCGCCGCGGCCACCACTATCCCGATGACGACGGCCGCCGCCAGCCGACCGCGCCGGTAGCGCACCGTCGGCGCCGGCCGACCTCGACCGCCCGGCACGTGCGCGGAGCGGGCACGGGAGGGCCCGGCGACGCGCCTCGGCGCCGCCACTGACCGCACCGGCGGCAGGACCGGGACGTCGAGCTCGCGTGCGACGGCGACCATCGTGCTCCTCCTGTCGTGGCTTGGCGTGGTGTGCCTGGGCCGGCTCCTCGCGGCGGCCCCTGAGGCCGGTCCGAGGCTCCGGCGTCGGGTGCTTGACCAGAACGGTCGTTCGAGTAGACTATGCCGAACAGATGTTCGTCTGTCAACGACCGGATCGAACTTTTGTTCGCCCCGCATCGCTAGCGCAAGCCCCGCAGCACGAGACTTCGCCGAAGGAGCGACCGTGGCCACGTCCCTCACCCCCCGCCAGCAGCGCGTCCTCGACGTCATCCGCGAGGCGGTCGAGACCCGCGGCTATCCGCCCAGCGTGCGCGAGATCGGCGAGGCCGTGGGGCTGCGGTCGGCGTCGAGCGTCCACTATCAGCTCGGCACCCTCGAGCGCCTCGGCTACCTGCGTCGCGACCCCACGCGCCCCCGCGCGATCGAGGTGCGCTTCGACCCGGAGTCTGAGCAGTCGATGCCCGCGCACGCGCCCGTGCGCCACGTCCCGGTCGTGGGAGAGATCGCCGCGGGTGCGCCGATCCTCGCGGACGAGCAGGTCGAGGAGCTCTACCCGCTGCCCCGCGACCTCGTCGGCGAAGGCACGTTGTTCATCCTGCGCGTTCGGGGAGAGTCCATGGTCCAGGCCGGCGTGCTGCCCGGCGACCTCATCGTCGTCCGCCAGCAGCCGACGGTCGAGCAGGGCGAGATGTGCGCGGCGCTCATCGACGGCGAGGCAACGGCGAAGTTCTTCCGGCGTACCCGCGCCGGCAAGGTCTTCCTCGACCCCGCGAACGAGGGCTACGACCCCATCCCCCTCACCGAGGAGCAGGACGCGGCGATCCTCGGCAAGGTCGTGGCGGTCCTCCGCAGTCTGTAGCGGACGCCGCTATAGCCGCCGCTGACCACGCCGGAGCATCGTTGCCCTGAGGTCGCGATGAACAAGGCGGTGACGCGACGCGCCGCACACGCGGGCAACGACAGCCGACGCTCCCCGGAACCGCTCCCGCGCTTTGTTGAAGTATCTACCACCATAGTTGAGATGTCAACCAGCGGGTACGCTTGGATCATGCAGCAGGTCCAGTGGCTCAACGAGCGCGAGGCGACCGCCTGGCGCGGCCTGCAGGCCATGCAGATGCGGCTGGAGGCCGCGCTGTCCCGGCAGCTGGCCGCAGAGTCGTCGCTGTCGCTGCAGGACTTCGTCGTCCTCGTCGCGCTGACCGACTATCCCGACGGCCGCCTGCGCGCGTTCGAGCTCGCCCGCACCCTGGGCTGGGACAAGACCCGGTTGAGCCACCACCTCAAGCGGATGCTCGACCGGGGGCTGGTCGACAAACAGGCCTGCCCGACCGACCGCCGCGGCTACTTCGTCGCCGTCACCGCACAAGGTCGCGAGGCGATCGAGGCCGCCGCCCCCGGTCACGTCGCCACGGTACGGCGCCTCTTCCTCGACCTCGTCGCCGACGACGAGCTCGAGACGATCATCCGCGTCACCACACGGGTGCTCGACCACCTGTCGCGGGAGCCGGACGGACAACCCTGAAAGCCCATCGGCGGCCTGCTCGCGCCGAGGCGCGCCCAAGGGCGTCGACGTCCTGCTCCCCCGACCGTGAACCTCCACCGCACCCCTACGGCGGCCGGCACTTCGGATCCAGGGGCACGGGTTCCCGACCCTCACGCTCGATGAAACCGTAACCTCGGACTAACGAATATCGGCGGGCCGTCCCGAGTTGGGCCTGGGTAGCTCAGCCCATGTAGACCAGTTCGGAAAGGCCGTCGGCGACCTCGGTGAGGACCTCCGACAAGTCTCGACGGACGACCGCCCAGCGCATCATGTCCTCGTTGGACACCCCACGGGTGTCAAGGCAGCCCGGTCACCCGGACACGAACAAGCCGAGGCGGACGGCCTCGGCCATGTTCGTGCGCACCTGCGCGCCCTGCGGGCCGTCCGGCAGGCCGTCTACGCGCAGCGCCTTGACCGCGTCGCCGGCTAGGCGGACTTCGGTCTCCAGGCCGGCGCGGTGAGCGACGAGGGCGAAGTGGTAGGCGGTCCAAACCCGGCTGGCGTCGTCGGCTGGGTCCTTTCCGGCGAAGAAGATCAGTTTGCGTCGGGTCATCGGCTCAATCTCCCTGCTCATGGTCGGACCCGCCCCCGTCGGCCACGTGCCAGGCGCAGTGGTGGGCGCGGCGTGTCTCGACGAGCGTCGGCTCAGCGTCGACGCACTCCGGGCGGCCCGGATCGCAGCGTCCGTACAGCTGGCACGGCTGCCCACCGGGCGGGAACGGGCCCGGGTCCTCGGGTGGGGCGGCGAGTTGTTCGGCGGCAGCCAGGAGCGCGCCCGTGTACGGGTGCAGCGGCCCGTCGACGACGTCCTCAGCATTACCCAGTTCGACGAGGCTGCCGGCGTAGATGACAGCGATGCGGTCGGCGACGTGTCGGGCGACGGCTAGGTCGTGGGTGACGAAGATGATTGCGCGGCCAGCGCGCATGCGCTCGATGAGTTCGAGGATTCCCGCTTGCAACGATACGTCCAGCATCGAAACCGGCTCGTCGGCGACAACCAGGCGCGGCTCGCCGACGAGCGCCCGGGCGAAGGCTACCCGCTGGCGCTGACCGCCGGACAGTTGGTGGGGGTAGCGGGCGAGGAACTCGGCGGCTGGGGTCAGCCGGACCTCCTCAAGGGCCTGCTCGACCCGCTCGCGCCTGCGCCGGCGGGGGACGTCAGCGATCGCGAGCGGCTCAGTGACGAGCCGTCCGACGGTCATGGCCGGATGCAACGACTGGTAGGGGTCTTGGAGGATGAAGTGCGTGCGACGGCGCAGTGCCCGGCGTTGCCGCGCACCGAGCGTGGTTAGGTCGCTGCCTTCGAACAGCACTTGCCCGTCGTCGGGCCGCTCCAGGCCTAGGGCGACGCGTCCAGCGGTGGATTTGCCCGCCCCGCTTTCCCCGACAAGGGCCAGAATCTCGCCCTCGCCCACGGAGAGGCTGACCCCACGCAGGGCCGTAGCTTCGACGCGGCCCCCTAGCAGGCCCTGTCGCGACCTGAACTTCTTCGTGACATGGCGGAACTCCACGACGGTGTCGATCATGGCCGCTCCAACAGGCAGGCAGAGCAATGACCTGGCTTGGCCTCGTACTCGTCGGGGTCGACACGCTGGCAATCGTCGAACGCCTCGGCGCAGCGGGGATGGAAGCGGCATCCAGTCGGCGGCCGGCGCAGGTCTGGGGGCAGGCCGGGAATTGGGGCGATGTCCCGGTCCGCCCCGCGCAGTTGCGGGCGGGCCTTGAGCAGCTGACGGGTGTACGGATGGCGGGGGTCGGCGACGACCTCCTTGGCCGGCCCGTCTTCCACGATGCGCCCGGCGTACATGACAAGCAGGTCATCGACGACCTGCCCCACCAGCGGCAGGTCGTGGGACACAAGCAGGATGGCGACGTCAAGGCGCTCCTGGAGCTCGAGGAGCAGACGGACTATGCGCGCCTGGGTGAGGACGTCGAGGCCAGTCAGCGGCTCGTCGGCGACGACCAGAGCCGGCTCGTTCGCGATAGCCATCGCGATCACGACCCTCTGCTTCATGCCGCCGCTCAGCTCGTGCGGATAGGCGGTCGCCTTGGCCGCGGACAGCCCGACGAGCTCGATCAACTCGTCGGCCCGAGCTGCGGCGTCGTCCGGCTCGCGGGTCAGAGCAGCTGCCTCGGCGATCTGACGGCGCACGGTGTAGGCCGGGTTGAGGGCGTTCATCGCGCTCTGCGGCACGAGGCTGACGACCCGGCCGCGCAACCTGCCGACCTCACCGGGGCGCATGGCCGTCAGCTGATGGCCGTCCAGCACGACGGTGCCTCCCACGATCGCCCCCGGATGCGGGATGAGCCCAGGCAGGGCCATCGCCAACGTCGTCTTGCCGCAGCCCGATTCCCCGACGAGCCCCACGAGCCTGCCGCGGCCCACGGTAAGGCTGATTCCGTCGACAGCCCGCACCGCTCCATCGGGAGTGTCGTAGTGGACGTGGAGGTCCCGAATGTCAAGCACTACCTGCGGATCGGCAGGCGCCGCCGGGCCCCGCGCTGCGTGCTCAGCGGCCCAGCGGCGACGGCGGACCGACCCCGAGCCGCCGGTGAGCCGGCGATCCCCCCATTCCTCGAAGGAGTAACCCACGAAGGCAAAACCGACGACGGTCGCCGTCAGCGCCAACCCCGGCGGTACGATCCACCATCTCCACGCCTCCGTGACGATAGCGTTGTGGGCGTTGGCGAAGAACAGCATGCTGCCCCAGCTGATGCGCTGGGGATCGCCAAGCCCCAGAAACGACAGGCTGGCTTCGATCATGATCGCGACGTTGGCCGAGCGGACGAACTGCGCGGCCGCCAGCGGCGCGGTGCGCGGCAGGATGTGGACGGCCAGTATCCGCAGGGTGGACGCACCCATCGCCTGGGCCGCCTGAACGTGTTCGTACTTCAACACCTTGAGCACCTGCGAACGCAGCACCCGGGCTGGCTGCGCCCAGATAACCGCGCCTATGACGAACACCGTCATGAACAGCCCGCGGCCGAGGAAGGCGGCGACGACAAGCACGAGCGGGATGAAGGGAAAGGCCAGCGTCAGGTCGACCGCGCGCATGAGCGCGGCATCGACCGTTCCGCCGAGGTAGCCGGCAAGCAAGGCAACGGTCAAGCCAACCGCGAGGGCGAACAGAGCGGCGAGCAGGCCGATCGTCAGCGACACCCGTGCGCCGAACACGAGTTGGGCAAACAGGTCGTGGCCGACGTCGTTCGTGCCCAGCAGGTGCTCGGCGCTTGGGCGCCGGTTCGGCAGACCGGCGCGTTCCTGCGGGCCATAGCGTGTCAGCGCCGGGGCGGCGGCCGCCGCGGCGAACAGCATGACCAGGATTGCTGCACCGGCGCTGCCGAGCACGCCCCCGGTGGTCCGCTCACGCCGAGGGGGTCGCCGCGGCTCGACGGTCTGCGGGGCGGTTTCCTGGGTCGTCATGGGCTCGCGAACGGCCTCCGCACCCGCGGGTCCAGCAGCGGGTAAAGCAGGTCGGCGACGAAGTTGGCCGCCAGCACGGTGACGGCCAGGACGAAGAACGTTCCCTGCAGCACTGGGTAGTCGCGGGCGAGGACGCTTTCATACAGCAGCCGGCCCAGACCTGGATAGGAGAACACCGTCTCGATCACGGTCGCGCCGCCGACGACTGTGCCCAGGTTGATCAGCGCCATTGTCGTCACCGGCAGCAGCGCGTTGCGTTCGGCGTGGCGGCGGACTTGCCGTTTGGTCAGGCCCTTGGCCTGAGCCATCAGGACATAGTCCTCGCGCAGCTCGGACACGAGGGCGGGCCGGGCGACGAGGTAGATGGTGCCGAGCATCGCCGCGGTCAAGGAGAGGGCCGGCAGGATCAGACGCCGGGCGACCTCAACCACAAGCTCCACCCCCTCCGTCGGCAGGGTGGGCACTGCCCCGAAGATAGGAAACCAGCCGAGGTGCACGGAGAACACCAGGATGAGCAACAGGCCGACGAAGAACGGGGGCATGGAGTCTATGAGCATGAACGTGCTCATGGTCGACACGTCGGTGGCCCGGCCGCGCTTCCACGCCGAGCGGAACCCGGCGGCGGTGCCGACCGCCACCGCCAACAGCGTCGAGGTGCCGACGAGCAGCAAGGTCCACGGCAAACGTTCCAAGACGATGTCGGTGACCGGCCGGGAGTAGCGGGCCGAGATGAGCAGATCGCCGCGGACCAGGCCGGCCAAGTACTCCCGGAACTGCACCGGCAGCGGCTCGTCGAGCCCGTAGCGGGCCAGGATGCGCTCGCGTTGCTCGGCGGTGATGGCCCCGGCCTGTTCGGGAGGGATGAGATAGTCCGTCACGTCCCCCGGTGCAAGGCGGGGAAGGGCGAAGTTCAACGCCGCGGCGGCGAACAGCACCAGCCCGTACTGAACGACGAGCCGGACAATCCGCCACGTCATTCGCAGTGGCTCCTATTCATATTCATCCGCGCCCCTGCGACGCAGGAACACCGCGGCGACGACAACCGCTATGACCAGCAGGGCAACAAGAACCCAGACCCAGGGCTGCCGAGCCGCCTCTTCAACTCCGGTGCCCAGCGGCCCCTCGCCGACGCCCGTGCCGGCGTACTCGGCCAGAAACGACCGCTTCGTCAGGGGGCTGTGGCCGAAGTCGGCGATCCAGCCTGCGTAGCCATCGGTGCGGTGAGCCCAGATGCCATCCGGGTACATGACCACGATCATCGGAACGTCCTCGGCGAGAATGCGCTGAGCCTCCGCCAGCAACTCGCGACGCTCGTCGAGGTCGCCGCTTTCACCGGCGCGGACGACGATCTCATCAAACTCTGGATTGGCGTAACTGGTCTGGGTCTCGCCGAAGCCGCGCTCCCCGGGGGTATGGAAGAAGTAGTACAAGGCGTCTGGATCCACGTGGGCGTGCGCCTCCAGACCGCCGACACGGATGTCGAAGTCGGCCTCCTGACCCGGCTCCGGCGCGCGGCGTCGCTGTCCGATCGTGGCCGGATCCAGCGCCTCGACCTCCAGGTCGATGCCGACCTCACTGACCTGCTCGGCCACGATCTGGGAGGTCCGGATGCCCTGCGGGTCAAAGCTGGACACGAGCACGGTGAACGCGAGAGGATCGCCGTCGGGCGTGAGTCTGATGCCGTCCCCGTTCATCTGGTCGTAGCCCGCTTCATCGAGCAAGTCCCGAGCCTGGTCCGGATCGAACTGGCGGATCTCCTCGTCGATCGCCCAAGGCGACTCCGGGTGCATGTAACTGTCCCGGCCCGGCTCGCCGTTGCCGAGGAGGACCGTCTCCACGATCTCCTCCCGGTCGATCGCCAGAGCGATCGCCTTGCGCAGCTGGGGGTCGTCGAGCGGCTCGCGGGGGGTGTTGAAGTACAGCTGGATGGACTGGAAGATTGTGCCGCGCAGCACCTCTATGTCGTCGGCGCGGTCGAACGCCTCGATGAGTTCGGTCGGCACGTTCTGAGAGACGTAGTCGACGTCGCCGGTTTGCAGCGCCGCGAACGCCGCTGCGGGCTCCTGGATGATCGGCATGACAAGTTCGTCGACGAGGGGGCGGCCCTGGAAGTAGTCGTCATTGGCCTCAAAGCGGTACTGCTGGTCGGAGACGATTTCGGCGACCCGGTACGGGCCGGTGCCGACGGGCAGCTCCTCTGTGAACGCACCGGGCTCGGCGACGTCCTCCCATTGGTGACGCGGCAGGATCGGCAGGTCCGCGCCGGGCATGATGCGGAACTGCCCGGCAGGGTGGGCGAAGTCCAAGCGGATGGTGTGGTCGTCGATGATTTCCGAATCCTCGTACAGCGGCATGTCCCCCACGTGGTGGGCGTAGCGGCCGGAGTCGGCTTCGTGCTCGACGTAGTACTCCATGCTGAACTGCACGTCGTCGGCGGTGAAAGGCGTGCCGTCGTGCCATGTGACATCGTCACGCAGGCTGACCGTCCAGGTCGTGTAGTCCTCCGACGGCTCGGCCGACTCGGCCAGCCACGGCTCAGGGTCGTCGCGCGCCTGCGACCAGAACAGCGAGTCGTAGACGAGGTGGACAAGGTCGTGGGTGTTCGGGAACGCCCCGAAACTATGCGTGAAAGGGGTGATGTTGTTCTCGAAGCCGTTGAGGCCGATGGTGACCCGTGACGTCTCCTCAGTGGACGCGGTCGGGGACAGCGCGAGCAGAAGACTCGAGACGAGGAGCGCGACAAGCATTCCACGGCTTCGCATTATCAGCCCTTCCCTGGGGACGGAGTGGTCGGACAAGGGGTCGGACGCCCAAGCGGTCGACCCGGCGGGCATGAGCGGCGATGATAGCCACTTCGCCTGTCCGACTGGTAGATGCCAGAAGCATCTATCGCGGGTCGGAAAGGGCAAGCACACGGGCGGCCGGGAGTCGCGTCGGCGTGTCTCCCTCTGCGCAAGGAATAGGGAGCGGCTCTACGGCTAATGCAGGGGCCGAAGTCATCGCGGTGCTTGCGCCCAACGCCATGAGGAAAACGCCCGCCGCAGAAGGGCGTGGATCGTCTTCCAGGACGAATCGGGGTTCTGGCTGATCCCCTCGGTGCGGCCCAGCTGGGCGCCGCGCGGGCAGACCCCGGTGCTGGCCACCGTTCAGCTGGAAGCCGCTGTCGATGGCCGCCGCCGTCTGCTACCGGCCCGACGGCAGCGACGCCACCCTGGCGTTCCGGCTGCGTGCCGGCGCCTACAACGACAAGAGCCTGATCGGCTTACTGGAGGAGCTGCACCGTCACCTGAACGGCGACAAGGTCACCCTGATCTGGGACGGACTGCCGTCGCACCGCAGCAAACGCATGAACGCGTGGGTCGCCTCCCAGCGCCGATGGCTGGTGGTCGAGCGCCTGCCCGCCTACGGCCACGAGCCCAACAGGTCGAACCGCTGTTGGGCAACCTCAAGAGCCGGCCTCATCATCAAGGAGCGCGACTACTTCGACACCGTGTCGTCGCCATGCCAGGTGGGGCGGGTTTCAGTGGACCGTGTCGCACCTCGCCGGCGCACCGACCTCCGTCGGCTTCGCCGGCTCCCGGTCGAGCCGGCCTCCTCGGTCGTCAACGTCATCGGCGGATTCCGACCGTACGATTCGGGCGTGACCGCCATGCTCTGCCCCGTCGTCGTCGGGCGTGACGCGCAGCTCCAGCGGTTGACCGCGCGGCTGGAGGAGGCTGCAGGGGGACGGGGCGGCGTCCTTGGGCTGCTCGGCGAGGCCGGAACCGGCAAGTCACGGCTGGTGAGGGAGGCACGCGCCGAGGCGCACGCGCGTGGCCTGCTGGTCTTGACCGGTCGGGCGGTTGCCCGAGCGACGCCGACGCCGCTGCGGCCCCTCGCCGAAGCGGTGCAGTCCGGTTTCCGCGACGCGGAGCCGCCGGGCGAACCGTCGCTCGCCCCGTTCCTGCCCGCGCTCGCCCAGCTCCACCCGGGCTGGTCCGCCGCCGGGGCGGCGCCCGGAACCGGCATCGTGCTCGCCGAGGCGCTCGTGCGGCTCCTGTCGAGCGCCGGCCGGGGACGCGGCTGCCTCCTGGAGCTGGAGGACCTCCACTGGGCCGACCCCGACACCCTGGAGATCCTCGGGTACCTCGCCGACCATCTCGACGACGCACCCGTCCTGGTGCTCGCCTCCGCGCGCAGCGCGGAGGGCACCGCAGGCGAGCGCGTGTTGCGCGCTATCGCCCAGCGGCAAGCCGCCGAGCTGCTGGAGACCGCCCGTCTCGGACCCGCGGATGTCGAGGCGATGGTTGCCGCCTGCCTCGGCGCCGACGTGGACCGGCACGTCACCGAGCTCGTGGAGGGTCGAGCCGAAGGGGTCCCGCTGTTCGTCGAGGAGCTCCTCGCCGCCTTCGTCGGGATGGGCGCGCTGCGCGCCGACGAGGGGGTCTGGCGGGTGGTGGGGCGGTTGGACGCAAGCGGCGCCGTCCCGACGACCTTCGCCGAGACCGTCGAGTCGCGCCTGGCCGCCATGCCACCCCCGGCACGCGACGTGCTCGCGGCTGCCGCGGCCCTGGGCCGGCGGTTCGACTGGCGGCTTCTGCCCGCCGCCACCGAGCTCGCCGAGCCGCGCGTGCTCGACGCGCTGCACGATGCGGTCGCCGTCCAGCTGCTCGAGGCGCAGGGCGACGGCTTCCGGTTCCGCCACGCGCTGGGGCGTGACGTGGTCCTCGCCGGGCTGCTGCCGCCGGCGCGCGCCGAGGTCGCGCGGCGCTGCCTGTCCGCGCTCGAGCAGGCGCATCCGAACCTGCCCGACGAGTGGTGCGAGGTCGCGGCAGGCCTGGCCGTGCAGGCCGGCGACGTCGCCGGCGCCGTCGGGCTGCTGCTCGAGTCGGCCCGGCGCGCGCTGCGCCACGGCGCCGTGCGCAGCGCAGCCCAGACGGCCGACCGCGCGCGGGAGCTGGCCGGCGGCGACGCGCAGCTGCGCTTGGCCGTCGACGAGGCGGCTGGTGAGGCCGCCGCCTTCGCCGGTGATCTGGACACCGCGACGGCGCTGCTCGGTGAGGTCCTCGCCGCGCTGGCGCGGACCGCGTCGAACGTCGGCCGCCGCGCGCGGCTGCATCTCGCCCTCGCACGCGCCGCTGTCGCTGCCGGGCGCTGGACGGTGGCGGAGCATCACGTCGACGCGGGCACGGCTCTGGCCGGCGCGCAGGGCGACCGCGGCGCCCTCGCCGAGGCGCTCGCCCTCGGATCACAGGTCGCCTTGGCGCAGGACAGGCTCGCGGACGCCGAGCGCCTGGCACGCGAGGCGGTCGCGCACGGTGAAGCCGGGGGGGCGCCGGGCGCGGTGTGCGAGGCGCACGAGGTCCTGGGCCGCTGCGCGCGCCTGCACGACCTGGAGATCGCGGAGGAACACTTCCAGGCCGCCCGGCGCACCGCCGAGGCCCACGGTCTACGGCTGTGGCGTGCGCGCGCCCTGCACGAGCTGGGCACCATCGACCTGTTCACCACGCTGCGCACCGACCGCCTCGAGGAGGCGCGGCAGGCGGCGGTCGATGCGGGCGCCGTGAGCACCGTGGCCCTGGCCGACCTGCATCTGACCTCGGTCGCGCTGGCGCACTGGCGCGCCGCCGACGCCTTCGAGGCGATCAACCGCTGCCTCGCCCTGGCGCGGCCGCTGCGGCTGGACACCTGCGGCATGGCGCTCATCCACCTCGCCTGCGCCCACGCCGCCGTCGGCGACGAACCGGCCATGGAGGCCGCCGTCGCCGAGGCGCTCGACGTCGCGGGTGACAGCCTGGACGTCGTTGCCGGCGTGCCGGGGCGCGCGCGCAGCATGCTGGCGCTTCGTCGGGGCGACTTCGTCGCGGCCCGGCGCTATCTGGAGGAGGCCGTCGATCTGCTGCGGCGGGCGCCCCGCTTCTTCCCCTTCCTCGGCGTCTGGGCGCTGCTCGCCACCGTCCAGGACGAGCGGTCAGGCCAGCAGGCGCGCGCCCACGCCGCAGCCGCACCGGGAGCGTCCTACGACGTCATCACCTGGCATCTGGCGCTCGGCGAGGCCGTGGACCTCGGCCGCGCCGGCCGCCGCGTGGAGGCCGAGAAGCTGTGGGCCGAGCGCATGGTGAACCCGCCACCGGTCACCCGGCTGGGTCCCTGGCTCGCCATCGCGCAGCTCGTCGTCGCCGGACCGGCCGCCCGGGACGGTTGGGGCGACCCCGAGCGCTGGCTGCGTGCCGCGCACGCCGACTTCCAGGAGCGCGACATGACCGAGCTCGCCTCGGCCTGCCGGGCGGCGTTGCGCGATATCGGTGCCCCGGCGCCCCGACCCACCCGCGCCGCGGCGGATGTCCCTGCGGCGCTGCGGGAGCACGGCGTCACCCCGCGGGAGGCCGAGGTCCTGGAGCTGGTCCGCCAGGGCATGACCAACCGGGAGATCGGCGCGCGGCTGCACCTGTCGCCTCGCACGGTGGACCGCCACGTCGCCAGCCTGCTGGCCAAGACCGGTGCCGCCGACCGCAGGGCGCTGTCGCGCATGGCGGGTGCGTAGGCGAGATTGGGTAGCGATCACCGATGTGCGGTCCGTGCCGCCGGGTGACCATCGGGGCCTTCCGAGGAAAGGAGCACCGATGTTCGTGACCGTTCTGCACACCGTGCACGACCCCGTGACGTTCCAGGAGCGGGGCCACGCGATGACCAGCCGCGTCCCGGCGGGCGTCCGCGTGCACCACTTCCTGCCGTCCACCGACCTGACCCGGGCGATCTGCCTGTGGGAGGGGCCGGCCGTCGCCGGCGTCAGCGCCCACGTCGACGCCAACCTCGGCGACGCTAGCAGCCAGGACTACTTCGTCGTCGCGGACGAGTACGCCCTCGGCCTGCCGACGCGGCAGGAGGTGGCCTGATGCAGCTGCGGACCGACGAGATCGCCGACGGCATCTACCGCATCTCGGCCTACATCCCCGACATCGCCCCGCCGGCGGGGTTCACGTTCAACCAGTTCCTCGTCGCCGCCGACGACCCGTTGCTGTACCACGCCGGCCACCGCGAGATGTACCCGCTCATCGCCGAGCAGGTGGCCCGCCTGGTGCCGCTCGAGCGTCTGCGGTGGGTGGCGTTCGGGCACGTCGAGGCGGACGAGTGCGGTGCCATGAACCGGTGGCTGGACGCCTCAGCGCGAGCCGAGGTCGCGCACCTCGAGATCGGCTGCGACCTGTCGCTGCGCGACATGGCCGACCGGCCGCCCCGCGCGGTCGAGGACGGCGAGGTCATCGACCTCGGCGGCAAGCGGGTGCGGTTCATCGCCACGCCGCACGTGCCGCACAACTGGGAGACGCAGGTCATCTTCGAGGAGACCACCGGCACGCTGTTCTGCGGTGACCTGCTCGCGCACATCGGTAATGTCGCGGCGCTGACCGAGTCCGACGTCGTCGAGCCGGCGATGCACACCGAGGAGATCTTCCACGGCAGCTCGCTGTCCGCCCATGGCGGAGCGACGATCCGCCGTCTCGCCGAGCTCGAGCCGGCCACATTGGCGCTGATGCACGGCGCGTCTTACACAGGGGACGCCGCCGGCGTCCTGCGCGACCTCGCGGCGGACCATGATCGGCGGGTTCTCGCGGCGCTCGAGGCGGGGCAACCCGCCGCCGGCAACGGCTGCCCGCCGCTCGTCGGACACACCCACTGATAAGGCGGTAAGGGGATGCTGCCCCAGCTCATCGACACGCCGGTTGACGACCGGGTGGCCGCCCGGCGACGCTGGGACGCCTGGCTCGAGGAGGTCCGACAGGTCGACGGGTGGCTGGGAGCCACCGGCGGAGTCGCCCCCGCCGGTGTGCTCGTCGTCGCCTGCCGCTTCGCCTCCGCCGAGCAGGCCAGAGGCCACGACCTCGCCGCGGCGTGGCAACCCGACGCCCCGGTCGAACAGACCGACGACGTGCACCTGCACGACACCGACCGCGCTGTTCGCGGCGTTCGGCGACATCTCGGTGGACGTCCGGCATGTGGTCGTGCGCGACCGCTTGGTCGTCTTCGAACTCGTTCTCGAAGCGACCCACGACGGTCCTCTGGAGGTCGGGGAGCCTGACCGCTCCCACCCACGAACGCCAGTGTCGAGCTTCCCATGGTGTGGGTGTTCGAGCTCGACGAGGACGGCGAATCCATGCGAGCCTTCCCGACGGAACGCGACCCTTTGGAAACGGCTGATCCCCACCATGTCGGTACGGTCCTTGCGGCGGAAGGCCGCATTGTGACCGGCCTCACCATTGCGGTATACGCCTTCGCTCCTCTGGTTCAGCGGCGACCGCAACCCTCGTATCCGCTGATACGGGGGCTTGCGCGAAGCGTGCTGAACGCATCAGTGATCAACAGTTCGAACAGGATGTAGCGGTCCGCTGGCGAGTAGGACGCGTGGGCCACGGCGAACTTGCGCAGCCTCGCATCTGTGACCATGCGAGCGGTCCCGCGTACCCGGAACTCTCCGCCGCCACCGTCGGGATCCTCGACCGCGCAATGCAGCGCGTACCTGCTTCCACGCGCAAGATCTTGCCCCTTCGGCGAGGTCGGCTCCATGAAGACGAACAGATGGCCGGGAGAGACGATCGGGGTGACCGGGTGGACACGCGGCGCCCCGGCGCCATCCACCGTCGCGAGGTAGGCGACACCCGAGGCCGTGAGTCGCCGGGTTGATAGCCGCCGGTATCGGTAGCCACCATTGATAGCCGCCGGTATCGGTAGCCACCATCGAGGGCCGAGGCGGCTCCCGTGACCCTCGTTGGCATGCGGGAGATCACCCGTCACCCGGCCAGGCGGCCCATGACACGGGCCCCAGTTGCCAACAAGCCATGTCGCAGTAGCGAGGCTGTTAGCCCCAGACGAGGATGTCCGGCTGGGTACGACCCATGGCGCCGGCGATGATCTGGAGATCGCCTGGGTCAGCGGTGAGCACACGTTGGCTCAGCGCGGCTCCGAGGAAGACAACGTGCGCGTCCACCACATCACTGCCGTCACTCCTTGCGAGCATGGCGCCCACGGCGCGGCCGTCGTCCAGGGCATGCACCTCGATGGCCTTGAGGACTGCGGCCAGTCGGGCCTGTCGAGCCCCGTCACGCCACACCTGCGCCACCACGGCCTCGGAGGTGTGCAAAGGCTCCCCGGCCCGTTCGGCTGCCGTGAGGAACACGCGGGCACGTTCCTCGTCACGGTCGACGGAGACGAACACGCCGGCGTCGAGGATCAACGCCCCAATCCGAAGCGCTCGATCGCCTCGATGACTGCCTCCTCATCCACCGCGCCGCGCGCAGCTGCCCACTCATCCAGCGCCTGCTGCAAAGCATCTTGCCGAGCCTGCTCAGCAGCGAGCCGACGGACGGCGTGGCGAATGGCACCGGACCGGCCGCCGAACCGCTCGGCGAGCTTGTCCAGCGCTGCTTCTTCCTCTGGGCTGAGCCGCACGGTGGTGGTCGCCATGAAAGGACGATAGCACGGGGCGTGCTACACATCACGGAGGGCGCCGCTGAGGCCGGCGACCATGCGCTCCTTCGCCGCGATGCTGTATCAGGCTGATCTCCTATGCGGGATGTGCGCATGGGGTGTGCGCCAGCGGAACGTTTCCGGGCCAGGGAGGCGTTGGTCGGCCCGGCCAGCGCCATCGCGCCCCAGCGCGTCCAACAGCGCCTCGGACACCTCCCGCACCGACGCCTCGCCGCGGATCGCGCCAAGCAACCGACGCATCATCCGCGGCGACGGCGGCGGCACGACCGCGGCCATGAGCCGGCCCAGCCGCCGGCGCCACCCCGCTGCCGCGGACCCCCAGACCCTCGCCGCCGTGACAACGGCTCGGCAGAGACGCCGCACCGACCGCAAGGAACCGCTGCCACCACGCACGATCCCGCGTCAACGGGCTTCCCGCGGACAGCACAAGGGTCGCATGGTGGCCCGCCTCAACGTTGCGATATCCGGCTCGCTCCAGTGGTTCAAGAGGCGGTCACACCTTCGTAGATCCGCCGGCATCGGTAGCTGGTCGCCGCAGGCGACCAAGCGGCCAGCCCTGCTTGCCTCGGGGCGACGGCGGCTCGGTGCGGCCTGTCGTGCGCACCCCAAGGGTACTCACCGCCGCGACGCCGCAGCCCGGCGACGGGGTGTGATCGGGAACGGCTCACACCGAGTCGGCGGCGCCCTCCCCTGCCAGGGCCGCCAGCCGCGGGGCCGCCTGCAGGTGCCCGGCGTCGCGGGCGAGCGCCAGCGCCCGTTCCGCGACGGCGGCGGCGTCGGGCCGACCGCGCGCCGCCGCCACCTCGGCCTGAGCGAGCCGCGCCTCGAAGTGGGCCAGCGGCGGCCCGACAGCCAGGGCCCGGGCCGCGAGCCCGGCGGCCGCGTCGACGTCGCCGACGGCCAGGCGCACCAGCGCCAGGCGGGTGCACGCCCAGCTGGTGAACAGCGGCCACCCGCGGGAGCGATCGAGGCTGTCGCGGAACGCCCGCTCGGCCGCCGCCAGCGCACCCGCCGCCTGGTGCGCCACCCCCAGGGCCCGCAGCGCCGCTGCGGTCCACGCGCCGTGGCCGATCGCCTCGGCGGTGGCGAGCGCCGCGGCCGCGGCCTCGACCGCGTCGTCGTGGCGACCGAGCGCCGCGAGCGCCTCGCCGCGATGCCACTGCGCGTAGGCGATGCCGTCGGGGGTCCCGAGCGCTCGGGCCCTCTCGAGCGCCTCGTCGCAGTCGTCGAGCCCCTCCTCGGGCCGGCCGAGGAACACGAGTCCGTGGCCACGGGTGGAGCGGGGGGTGATGACGCGCAGCAGGTCGCCGGCGTCGTCGAACAGCCGCGCGACCCGGTCGAAGGCGTCCAGGGCCTCCCGGTTGCGCCCGGCGAGGCAGGTGGCCATCGCGCGGGCGTCGAGGATGTCGGCGCAGCCGCGCGCGTCCCCCAGCGACCGGTACAGCCGCAGCGCTTCGTCGGAGCGCTCGCGCGCACGGGCGTCCCGTCCCACGTTCAGGTCGACGATCGCGCCCGCGTACAGGGCGTCGGCACGCGCGGCGGGGTCGCCGCCCGCTTCGGTGAGCGCGAGCCCGACGAGATCCTCGGCGCTGGTGAGGTCGTCGGCGCCGGCGGCGAGTCGCGCCTGGCGCGCCAGCCAGCGGGCCCGGGCGGGTCCGGCGGCCCCCAGGCGCAGCGCCGCGCGCAGGTCATCGAGCGCCTCCCGCACCGCCCCCCGCCGCGCCCGTCCCTCGGCCCGGACGGCGTGCAGGTCCGCGGTGAGCGCGACGGCCGGGTCCAGGGCGAGGCCGGCTGCGGCGAGGGCGACCGCCTCCGCGTCGGCGTGGCGCTCCAGGCGGCGGCGGGCCGCCGCCAGGTAGGCCGCCGCCGCAGGCTCGTGCTCGCCGGCGGCGGCGAGGTGTCGTGCCGGCTCGGCGGGGTCGGCGTCGCCGCAGGCGAGGGCGTCGGCGAGGCGGGCGTGCGCCAGGGCGCGGCGGCTGGCGGGCAGACCGTCGGCCACGCTGTCGGCGACGAGGTCGTGCGCCGGTTGCCACCCTCGCGCGCCGGGGCGCGCCAGCCCGGCGCCGTGGAGGCGGTCGAGCGCGTCGAAGACCTCGGCCTGCGGCAGCGCGGCGGCGGCTGCGAGCAGCTGCGGCGAGGCCGGGCGGCCGAGCAGCGCGAGGTGCTCCATCACCGCCTGCGCGGCAAGAGGCTGGCGCCCCAGCCGCCGGCGGACCACGCGGCGTTGGCCGGCGCGCGCGAGCGCTCGGACCGCGTCCTCGCCGAGCGCCCGCTCGGCGGTGGCTCGGTAGCGGCCGTCCCGTTCGCCGGTGACGTGGCCGGCGTCGGCCAGGCCGGCGAGCACCTCGTGGAGGGCGATCGGCGTGCCGTCGGTCTCCTCCCGCAGGACGTCGCCGAGCCAGTCGTCGTCGACGAGGGCCGTCACCGCCGACGGCGGCAGGGCCTGCAGCTCCAGCTGCACCACGGCGTGGTCACCGCGCGCGAGGTCGGCGAGCAGCTCCCCGAGCGCGTCGTCGACCTCCTCGGGTCGGTAGGCGAGGACGAGCCGCAGCGCCGGCACACGCCAGTGCAGGTGGCGCAGCGCGTCGAGGCTCGTGGCGTCGGCCCACTGCAGGTCGTCGAGCACCACCGCAGCCAGGCCTGCCTCGACCGCGGCGGCGAGCCGGCGCAGCGCCCGCTCCCGCTCCAGGGCCCGTCGGCTGTCAGGGCGGACGGCGGTGTCGGCGGCGTCGTCCGCAACCGGCTTCCCCCTGGGGGGCACGGTGTCGAGGAGCCGGTGCAGGAGCGCGCCGGCGATCTGGGCCTCGGCGGCGAAGGCCCGGGCGGACGCGACCGTCGCCGTGCTGCGGGCAGCCGCCTCGGCGAGCAGCCGCGACTTGCCCGTTCCGGAGGCGCCGGTGACCACGGCCACGCCGCCGTGACGCCGCAGGGCAGCGAGCAGCTCGCGCAGCTCCGCGTCGCGGCCGACGAACGGCAGGGGCGCCCGGTCGGGCTGCGCCGGCTTCGCCGGGGCCAGCCGGGGACCGGCGACGGGCAGCGCCCCGCGCAGCAGCTGGCGGTGCAGCTCGTCGGCGTGCGGTGACGGGTCCAGACCGACCTCCTCGGCGAGGCGACGGCGAAACGCTGCGTAGGCGCCGTCCGCACCGGCGGCGTCGCCCGCCGCGGCCAGCGCGCGCAGCACGAGCAGCGCCGAGCGCTCCCGCAGCGGTTCCGCGACCGCCGCCGCGGTGGCGTGGCTGACCGCGGCGGTCGCGTCTCTCAGCTCCAGCGCCGCCTCGGCGGCGCCCTCCCACGCCTCGAGCCGCAGCCGGCCGAGCCGGTCGCGGTAGGGCCGCGCCCACTCGGCGTCGCGGTCCTCCACGAGCGGCTCGCCGCGCCACCACCCCAGCGCCGCGGCGTAGCAGCGCGCCGCGGCCGCGGCCTCCCCTCGCCGCAGCGCCTGGTGACCGTGTTCGACACCCTGCTCGAACGCCTCCCCGTCGACCGCGCAGCGACCGTCGAGCGGGGCCTCCAGCGACGTCCCGGCCGCCACGACGAGCCACGGCGCACCGGTCGCCCGCCGGATGCGGCTGGTCAGCACGGCGAGGTTGGCGGCCGGGTCGGACGGTGGGGCGCCATCCCACAGCACCTCGACGAGCGCGTCCCTGGCCACCGGGACGCCGCGCTGCACCGCCAGGACGCGCAGCAGCCGCTGCGCGAGCCGGCCGCCGAACGCCGCGGGCGCGACCGGTCGCCCGGCGCGCTCCACGGCGAACGCGCCGAGCACCCGCAGTCGGAGCTCCGCGCCCTCCGCCACGTCCGCAACCACCTCGCAAGGGCTTCGCAATGCCGCGGATGCAGTATGACCCCGAGCTTCCTCCCACGGCAACGGGGACACCACGGATGGCCGCACCCACAGGCACCCAGGCGCACACCGACGGCGGTGTGCTGCGCTACCGGCCCGAGCAGCGGGCCGTGCAGGACCGCTTCGACAGCAGGCGGATCGCCGACCGGATCAACGAGCGGCTCGCCCGGGCGACGATCGACGACGCCGCCCGCGCCTTCATCGCCGCGTGCGACATGTGCTTCCTCGCGACCGCCGACGCCGACGGTGTGCCCACCTGCTCCTACAAGGGCGGGGACCCCGGCTTCGTCAAGGTCCTCGACGAGCGCACGCTCGCCCTACCCTCCTACGACGGCAACGGGATGTTCCTGTCGATCGGCAACGTCCTCGCCAACCCCGCCGTCGGGCTGCTGTTCGTCGACTTCGCCGGCGGCGGGCGGCTGCGTGTCCAGGGACGCGCCGCCGTGGAGGAGGGTCCGCTGCTGCGCTCGTGGACCGGCGCGCAGCTGGCGCTGCGGGTGACCGTCACCGCGGTCTTCCCCAACTGCAACCGCTACGTGCACCGGCTGGTGCCGGCGGAGCGGTCCCCGTACGTGCCCCGCCGGGGTCACCAGCCGCCCGTGCCGGGCTGGAAGCGCGCCGCCTGGGCGCACGACGCCCTGCCCGCCGCCGACCCAGCGCGCCGGGGCGGGTCATGAGCCACGTCGTCGTCGCCGCCGTGCAAGCCGCCCCGGTGTTCTGCGACCGGGACGCCACGATCGAGCGCTGCGTCGCGTTCGTCGCCGAGGCGGCGGAGGCCGGCGCGCGCCTCGTCGTCTTCCCGGAGTCGTTCGTGCCCGCCTACCCGGACTGGGTGTGGCGCACGCGTCCATGGAGCGCCGACGCGGCGGCGCTGCACGCCCGGCTGCTCGACCAGGCGGTCGAGGTGCCATCCCCAGCGCTGGACGCGGTGCGGGTCGCCGCTCGGCGCGCCGGCGCCCACGTCGTCCTCGGCGTGACCGAGCGGGAGCCGCACGGCGCCACGCTGTTCAACACGCTCCTGCACGTCGACGGGCGCGGCGACGTCGTCCTGCGCCACCGCAAGCTCGTCGCCACCGGTGCCGAACGGCTCGTCTGGGGCACCGGTGACGGGTCGACGCTGCAGGTCGTCGACACCCCGTTCGGCCGCGTCGCCGGGCTGATCTGCTGGGAGCTGTACATGCCCCTGGCCCGCTACGCCCTCTACGCCCAGGGCGTGGACGTGCTGGTCGCACCGACGTGGGACACCAGCGACGTGTGGGTGCCGACGCTGCGCCACGTCGCCAAGGAGGGCCGGGTCCACGTCGTCGGCGTCGCCCAGGCGATCAACGGCGCGGACCTGCCCGCCGCCGTGCCGGCACGCCACCTGTGGGGCGGGGCGGACGACTGGCTGTCCCGCGGGCTGTCCACGGTCGTCGACCCGTCCGGCAGCGTCCTCGCCGGTCCGCTCGAGGCGACCTCCGGGCTGCTCGTCGCCGCCATCGACGTGGGCGCGGGCCGGGCGGCCCGCGCCCAGTTCGACCCCGTCGGCCACTCCGCCCGCCCGGACGTCTTCCGCCTGCACGTCGATGCCACACCGAAACCGGCCGTCACACGGAGCGGCCGACCGCAACCCGGGAGGGATCCCATGGACATCGTCGAGCTCCACCGCCGCGCCTGCGAGCTGTTCGCCCGCCTGGTCCACGACGTCGGCGACGACCAGTGGAGCGCAGCCAGCCCCTGCGACGGCTGGGACGTGCGCGCGCTCGTCAACCACGTCGTGGCCGAGGACCGCTGGACCGCCCCTCTGCTGGACGGCGCGACCACGACCGAGGTCGGCGGTCGCTTCGACGGCGACCTGCTCGGCGACGACCCTGTCGGCGCCTGCGACGCCGCCACCAAGGAGGCCATCGCCGCGGCGGCGCGCACCGACCCGGGCCGGCCGGTGCACCTGTCGTTCGGCGACGTGCCCGCCCGCGAGTACCTCGGCCAGCTGTTCGCAGAGCACCTCGTCCACGCCTGGGACCTCGCCCGCGCGATCGGCGCCGACGGCGAGCTGCCGCCGGATCTCGTCACCGCGTGCGCCGACTGGTTCGCCGAGCGGGAGGAGGCCTACCGCGCCGCCGGGCACATCGGCCCGCGGCCACCCCTGCCCGAGACCGCCAGCCCCCAGCAGCGGCTGCTCGGCGCGTTCGGCCGCGCCGGCTGACCCGCGCCTCAGCAACCGACCGTCACCATCTACGAAGGAGGAAGCCCCATGACCGTCACCGAATCCCGCCCGACCGGACAGGACGTCGTCTACGCCCTCGAGGGCACCCTGCTGGAGGCCTGCTCCTGCGGGGTGCTGTGCCCCTGCTGGGTCGGCGAAGACCCCGACGGCGGGAGCTGCGACGCGTTCAACGCCTACCACTTCGACCGTGGGGTCATCCGCGGCGTCGACGTGGCCGGGTTGAACCTCGTCAACGTCGTGCACATCCCTGGCAACGTGCTGGCGCCGGGCAGCTGGCGAGTCGTGACGTTCATCGACGAACGCGCCACCGAGGAGCAGGCGACGGCGATCCTCGACGCCTACCAGGGTCGGCTCGGCGGGCCGCTGGCCGACCTCGCGGGCCTCGTCGGCGAGGTGCTGGCCGTCATCCGCGCCCCCATCGGCCACGAGCTCGTCGGCGGCACCGGCACGCTGCGCGTGGGCGACGCCCTGTCCGCGCGGATGCGCCCCTACACCGGCCCGGACGGCACGACCACGACGCTGCGCGACTCGCTGTTCTCGACCGTGCCGGGTTCGCCGGCGTACGTCGGCAAGGCCGACACCCACACCGTCAACCTGCCCGAGCACGGGATGGTGTGGTCCTTCACCGACCGCAACGCCATCCAGGCCGACTACCGGATCGCGTATGCCGGCGACGGATGAGCGCGCGCTGGCGGCCCGGCGCATCAACGTCGTCCTGTGGGGCGCGGTCGCCGCCGCCTGGCTCGTGGCCGTGGCTGCGGAGCGGCTCGGCGCCGCCTGGCTCGTCGACCACGAGGTCGTGGCGGGTCGGCTCGGCTCGGGCGCGCTGCTGCCGTTCCTGCTCGCCTGGCAGGTCATGCTCGCGGCCATGATGCTGCCGTCGGCCGTGCCGACGATCCGGCTGTTCGCGGCGATCGGGGGGCACCAGCCGCGGGCGGGGCGGGCGGTGGCGTCGTTCGTCGGCGGCTACGCGGCGGTGTGGACGGTGTTCGGCGCACTCGCGTTCACCGGTGACCTGCTCGTCCACGAGCTGGTCGCCGCCGGCGGCTGGCTCGCCGCCCGCCCGCAGCTGCTGGCAGCGGGGGTGCTCGGCGTCGCCGGCGCCTTCCAGCTGTCCGGGTTGAAGGACCGCTGCCTGGACCGTTGCCGGCACCCCGCCGGGTTCCTGCTGCCGCGCTACCGTCGCGGCGCGGCGGCGGCGTTCCGCATCGGCCGCCAGCACGGGCTGTTCTGCCTGGGCTGCTGCTGGGCGCTCATGCTCGTGATGTTCGCCGTCGGCAGCGCCGACCTGCGCTTGATGGCGGGCCTTGCCGCGCTGATGGCCTACGAGAAGACCGGCCGCCACGGCCGGGGAGTCGCCACCGCGGCCGGTGTCCTCCTGCTGGCCACAGCGGCCACCGTCGCGGTGGCAACCGGTGCCGGTTAGGCCTTCAATCAGTTGTGGCGTCTGCGCTGTATCAGCCCGAAGACCGGGTAGCCGCCGGTACCGGTACCTGGTCGCCGCCGCAGGTGCTCGGGCGGCCAGCCCTGCTTGGTCTCCTTGTCGATGCGGTCCCTCGGGTGCGCCCAAGGTCCGCGTTGGAGCACACCGAAGCGACTCGAAGCGCACCCGCGCGGCGTCGAACGCGGCCTCGCTGGCCCGCGCCGGCGCGCTCACCGCCCCTTGGCCAAGCGGGCCACCAGCGCCGCCCGGCCGGCGTCGCCCGCCTCGTCCACCCGGGCCTTCTCGGCGCGGTGCGGACTGTAGCCGTCCCTGCGGCCCGGCGATGGCAAGCCCGGCGTGTGTCCGGTCGACTCGATGAGGACCTGCGTGCCAACAGCCGGCGCCGTCACGGCGACCGCCATGAGAGGCTGTCAAGCGGCATAAAGGGTCCTACGGCACGCTGGCCTGACGAGCAACTGCTGCGCGGTTCGCGGTCGCCCGGCACGCTGATCGCCCCCGATCCGCCGCTCCGCCCGGAGTGGAACCCTCCGCCGGCCGGCCAGGTGCGGCCAGGGTTGGAAGGTTCGTCGCTGCGGAATAGGTGTCGATGAGAGCGGACGGGCCGCTCCGAGGAGGCAGGTATGACCATCGGTGGCAGCATCGCCTTGATCGTGATCGGCGCGATCCTCGCATTCGCGGTGGATTTCCACCTCGCCGGGATCAACATCGACGTGATCGGTTTCATCCTCATGATCGGCGGGGTTATCGGCCTCGTCCTGAGCCTCACCTACTTCCGCAGAACGGTTGGCCCCGTCGAGGGCGAGCGCGTCGTCGAACGGCGTCGCGACATCTACTAGAGCGAACGGCGCGGGCGCCCCGCGAGGGGTTGCCCGCGCCTCTCCAGGCCTCCCCGCTCGTCCCCACGCGTCAACGGCTCCGGAGCTCAGGCATGGACCCCCTCACCATCATCCTCATCATCTTGCTCATCCTCGTGCTCGTCGGCGGGTTCGGTTACGGCGGGGGCGCCTACCGCGGACCCGGGATAGGCCTCGGCACGATCCTGCTCATCATCATCATCGTGCTGCTCGTCACCTAGACGGCTCAGGCCGGCTCGTCCCCGTTGTCGGGACGCTCCGCCTGCCACGCCCCGTGGACGGTGAAGGGAGCAAGCGCGTCACCCGCGGAGCGTTCGACGTTGGCGACCAGCCACGTCCCCTCGGGCCGGTGCTCCTCCTTGAACACCTCACCCTCCCGGTGCGCCTGCGCGACGAGGGCCGCCTGCTCGTAGGGCACGAGCGCCTCGACGACCCGCCGATCCGGCGGGATCCGGCCGGCGACCGCGGTCGCCAGCGCCTCGATGCCCTCGCCGGTGACCGCCGAGGCGACGATCGCCGACGGGAACGTGCGTGCGAGGCCGGCGAGCTCGTCGCGGTCGGTCGCGTCCGCCTTGTTCAGCACCAGCAGACGCGCCATGTCGCCCGCGCCGATCTCGTCGAGGACCCGGTCGACGGCCAGGATCTGCGCCTCCACGTCGGGGTGGCTCGCGTCGACGACGTGCACGAGCAGGTCGGCGCGCAGCGTCTCCTCCAGCGTCGACTTGAAGGCCTCGACGAGCTGCGTCGGCAGCTTCTTCACGAACCCGACCGTGTCGGTCGCCACCGCGTGCCGTCCGTCCGGCAGGGCCATGCGGCGGGCTGTCGTGTCGAGGGTGGCGAACAGCTTGTCCGCGACGAGCACGTCCGCGCCGGTCAGCCGGTTGAGCAACGTCGACTTGCCCGCGTTCGTGTACCCGACGAGGGCGACGACCGGCACGGCGTGACGCTCGCGGTCCTTCGTCTTCAACCGCCGCGTGTCGGCGAACTCGGCGAGGTCGCGCTGCAGCTTCGTGATGCGCCGCATGATCTTGCGGCGGTCGACTTCGAGCTGGGTCTCGCCGGGTCCTCGGGTGCCGATGCCGGCGCCTCCGGCGACACGCCCGCCGGCCTGCCGCGACAGCGCCTGGCCCCAGCCGCGAAGCCTCGGGAGCAGGTAGCTCAGCTGCGCGAGCTCGACCTGGCCCTTGCCCTCACGGCTCGAGGCGTGCTGAGCGAAGATGTCGAGGATCACGATCGTGCGGTCGAGCACCTTCACGCCGAGGCGCTCCTCGAGGTTGCGCTGCTGAGCCGGGGTGAGCTCGTCGTCGAAGATCGCCGCGTCTGCGCTCACCGACCGTGCGAGGTCACGAAGCTCGGCGACCTTTCCGCTGCCCACGAACGTCGCCACGTCGGGCTGGTCGCGCTTCTGCACGATCCGCCCGACCGTCTCCGAGCCCGCGGTGTCGACGAGGAGCTCGAGCTCGTCGAGTGAGGCGTCGACCTCCCGCGACGTGGTACCGGTCCGGTGCAGCGCCACGAGCACCGCCCGCTCGACGGGCCGGAAGATCGCCACGCCCTCCTGGGGCGCCCCCTCCTCGACGCGCCGGGCCTCCGCACGGCGGCGGTCCGCTCGTGACAGCTCGAGGTGCTCGCCGTCGGCTTCGCTCATCGGCTGTCCAACCATTCGGGACGCAGCCGGCCCTCGGCGATCTCCACGGCGGGGCCGGTGATGAACATCCCCTCGTCGGTCCACTCCGCGGCGAGCTCACCGCCGGGGAGCACGACCGTCACCTTGCGGTCGGCCAGGTCGAGGAGGTGCGCGGCGGCCGCCATGGCCGAGGCGCCGGTCCCCGACGCCTGCGTCTCCCCGACGCCGCGCTCCCATATCCGCCCGACCACCCGGTCGCGGGAAGGCACGGAGATGAACTCCACGTTCGTGCCGCGCGGGAACGCGTCGTCGTGCTCGATGACCGGTCCCCAGGCAGCCACGGGGGCCTGCTCGACGTCGTCGACGACCACGACCGCATGGGGATTGCCCATGCACACCGTCGTCACCTCGGTGAAGCGTTGCTCGGTGGTGACGGCCAGCTCGCCGAGGCCGGGTATGCCGAGGGGCGGCGACCACGGGCAGCCGACGAGCCGCGCCGGGCTCACGTCGACCTTCTTCGGGCCCGTCGACATCGGCATTCCCATGGCGACCCGCACGGCGGCGACCGTGCCGTCGGGGTGCTGGGCGGCGACCATCACGGGCTTCACGCCGTCGCGGGTGTCGACGTGCACGACGTCCCCGGGCGCAAGCCCACGGTCGGCGACGTACTTCGCGACGCAGCGCACACCGTTGCCGCACATCTCGGCCACGGAGCCGTCGGCGTTCCAGTAGTCCATGAACACATCAGTGCCGTCGCGTCCCGGAGCGAGGCGGATGACGCCGTCCGCGCCGATCCCGGTGTGGCGGTCGCAGAGGCCCCGGACCAGGGCGGGCGAGAGCGCCAGCTCGTTGCCGAAGTCGGGCAGCAACACGAAGTCGTTGCCGGCACCGTGGGCCTTCACGAATCGCATCAGTCGGTCAGCACCTCACACGCGGAGGACGGAGCAACCCATCGTACCCGGGGGTCCTGGGCGAACCAGCGCATCTGGCGGGCGGCGTAGCGGCGGGTCCGGACGCGGATGCGCTCGACGGCGTCGCCGAGGGTGCCGGCCCCGGCGAGGTGGTCGAGCATCTCGGCGTAGCCGATCGCCTGGCGCGCGGTGGCGGACAGGGACCGGGAGGCGAGGCGCCGGCACTCGTCGACGAGCCCACCGGCGAGCATGGCGTCGACCCGGGCGACGATGCGCACGGCGAGCTCGGCGCGGGAGACCTCCAGGCCGACGACGCGCAGCCGCGGGTAGACCGACCGGTGCTGGTCCCAGGCGCGCCGCCACTCGCTGAAAGGCCGGCCGGTGAGGCGGTGCACCTCGAGCGCCCGGACGCTGCGGCGAAGGTTCGCCGGGTCGATGCGGGCAGCGGCGGCGGGGTCGACGGCGCGGAGGGCGGCGTAGGCGGCCGTGGCGTCACCGGCGAAGTCGCCCTCGACCGCCGCCCGCACCACCGGGTCCGTCGGGGGGAACTCGAGCGGGTCGACGACGGCGCGGAAGTACAGGCCCGACCCGCCCACGAGCAACGGCACGCGCCCCCGCCCGGCCACCGCGGCGATCGCCGCCCGCGCGGTCGCCTGAAACCACTCCACGGTGCAGTCCTGCTCCGGTTCGAGCAGGTCGACCATGTGGTGGGCGATCCGCGCGCGGTCCGCACGCGAGGGCTTCGCCGTCCCGACGTCCATCCCCCGGTAGACCGTGAACGCGTCCACGGTCACGATCTCCGCTCCGAGGCGCTCCGCCACCTCGAGCGCCACCGTGCTCTTGCCCGACGCGGTGGGGCCCACGAGGGCCAGCACGAGGTCCGGCGATGTCACGCGCCGTGTGCCACGAGGTAGCCGACGCCTCGGGGCGCCGAGTAGTGCCGCCGGACGAGGCCTATCTTCCCGCGCGCCAGGGCCCCGTGCAGGACCGCCATCGGTGCCCACCCGAGCGCGCCGACACGCTTGGCCTCGGCCGGTCCGAGGCGTGCGAGCCCGTCAAGGCGTCCGGAGGCGACGGTCTCGACGGCCTGGGCGTCCCAGTCGCGCGCCCCCTCGACGAGGGAGAGGGGGGAGCGCTCCTCCAGGCCCGCGGACAGGTCACCCGCCGCGAGGACGACCGCGCGCACGCCCGCCTCCGTCAGCGCCTCGGCAAGACCCGCACCGGTCGCCGCGAGGGCGTCGAACCCGGCGTTGCGCGGCACCGCCATCGGCACGAGTGGCCTCCCGCCACCGTGCAGCAGCGCGAGCACCGACAGGCCGAGCGGCAGGGCGTCCTCCCGGTACATCGGGTACTGGCTCACACGCGTGACGCCTTCCACCGCTGCCCGGTGGACGGGGACGGCGCGGGTGATGTCAGGACGGCCGACGCCGGCCAGCGTGGCGGTCCCCCCGTCGTACAGGCCCTGGCCGTGCAAGGAAGGTCCGGGCTCGGCGGCCGCGAGCAGCACCGTGGTGTCCGACAGGGGCAGGGCCTCCATCGCCGCGTCGACGGCGTCGCACACCCGCCCGACACCGGGTGGCAGCGAAGCGCTCACGCCCGGCACGAGCAGCGGCGCGGTGGGGATGATGGCGGCGCCGACGATCACCCCGGCTCACCGCGGGGATGCGCCGACGACCGGCAGGGGCCGCCGGCCTCCCCCCTCGCCCGGGGCCGGGGAGGCGGCGAGGCGGGCCGCCGGGGCCGCGACGACGAGGTGGGCGACCTTGCCGAGCAGGTAGTGCGACGCCGCATCGGTGACGACGGCCTCGACGAGCGCCCCGGGGCGTGCCTCGGGCGTGCGTGGGACGTGCACGAGCCGGTTCGTGCGGGTGCGCCCGCTCATACGCGACCCGTCCGTCTTCGACGGTCCCTCGATGAGCAGCTCGCGGCTGCAGCCGACCTCGCGGGCGTTCGCGGCGGCGGACAGCTCGCGGGTGAGCGCGGCAAGGCGCCGGTAGCGCTCGCCGACGACCGCCGGGTCGAGATGGCCTTCCAAGTCGACCGCGGCGGTCCCCGGACGCTTCGAGTATTCGAACGTGAACGCGGAATCGAACGCGGCCGCGCGGGTGACCGCCAGGGTGGCGGCGAAGTCCTGCTCGGTCTCACCGGGAAAGCCGACGATGATGTCGGTGGAGATGGCCACACCGGGGACCGTGCCACGAGCCTCCGCGACGAGGTCGAGGAAGCGCCGTGCCGAGTACGCGCGCTGCATGCGCTTCAGCACACGGTCGGATCCGGACTGCAGAGGCAGGTGCAGGTGCTCGCAGACGTTGCTGACGTCGCGCATCGCCGCGAACACGTCGGACGTGAAGTCCTTCGGGTGGGGGCTCGTGAACCGGACGCGGTGAAGCCCCTCGACGTCGCCGAGAGCGTGCAGGAGCTCGGCGAACAGCGTGCGGTTGCCCCGGCCGGGCCCCGCCCGCCCCGCGCGCGCGAGGTCGCGACCGTAGGAGTTGACGTTCTGGCCGAGCAGGGTGACCTCACGCACGCCGTCGTCGACGAGCGCGCGCACCTCGCCGACGATGTCGCCGAGCCGGCGGGACTTCTCCGGGCCTCGAAGGCTCGGGACGATGCAGAAGGTGCAGGTGTTGTTGCAGCCGATCGAGATCGACACCCAGGCATGGTGGGCCACCTCTCGCCGAGCCGGCAGTGCCGACGGGAAGGTCTCAGTGTGCTCGAGGATCTCGACCACCGGCAGAGACGACGAGTCCGCCTCGGCGAGCAGGGCGGGTAGCCGGGCGATGTTGTGGGTGCCGTAGACGACGTCGACCCAGGGAGCCCGCTCGGCGACGCGGGCCTGGTCCTTCTGCGCGAGGCAGCCGCCCACGACGACGGTCTTCGTGGGCTGCGCCTCCTTCAACGGCTTGAGGGAGGTGAGCTGCCCGTAGAGCTTGTTGTCGGCGTTCTCCCGGATCGCGCAGGTGTTGAAGAGCACGAGGCCGGCGTCCTCCGCAGACGCCGCCCGCCGGTACCCCATCGTCTCGAGGACGCCGGCGACGCGCTCGGAGTCGTGCTCGTTCATCTGGCACCCGAACGTGCGGATGAAGTAGCTGCGGGGCGACACCGGCGCCGGTGCGGTTGAGGAAGGGGTCATACGACGGACAAGGATACCGCCGCGCGGCTGGCTACTCGCCTGCGCGGCGCTGCCGGTAGCCGACGACGTCGGGCAGCCCGGATCCTTCGTCCTCGGGCTGGGCAACCTCCATGTCGCCACCGCGCCCCGCGGCGAACAGCAACGCGATGAGCCCGCCGAACACCGCCGCCGACACCCGGTGGACCGCGGCCATGCCGGCGAACGCGGCGACGAGCACGAGGTAGCCCACGAGCGCGCGCGCCGGGGAGCGGACGAGGAACAGGCCCAGCCCGACGACGAGCCCCGGCACGCCGATGAACAACCACGCCTGAAGGAGGCTCACCGCTCGGCTCCTGTCGTGGAGAGGGGGCTTTCCCCCGCACTGCGATCGGAGTAGGCTGAGCAGACTAGTCCGCGGAGGGTTGCGCCCTGCATTCGCGCTGGCCGCGCTGTAGACCATAGCGCAAGGGGGGGCGTGGGCGCGTGACCCGGACAAGGGAAGCTTCGTTTGATGAGGAGTCAGCTGAACCCCACTCCTGATAGGCCCGCTCCCCGGCTATCACCGAACCGCTCGTCAGTGGAGGAACCGTGGCGCACCCGAAGTTGACCCGCCGAGGAGATCCCCGGACGCTCCTTGCCGCCGGAACCGCCGCCGCCCTCCTCACCGGTCCCGCGGCGCTGGCGCCCGCCGCGGCGGCCGTGCCCGCCGACGAGGCGGACGAGGTCACCAGCGCCGTCGACTGCTGCGTTGAAGCGGCGCTGCCCGCGGCCGCCCCCGCGCCGGCGCCCCCTGCTGCCCCTGCGGCCGAGCCGGTGGCCACCACGGTTGTCCCCGACCCCATCGTCCAGGCCGTGGTCGGGCCGATCGAGAAGGTCGTCGACGACGTGCTGCAACGGACCCCCGTCGGCGGCGACATCGCCGAGCAGGCGCCCGCCGTGGTCGACACCGTCACCGAGGCGTTGCCCGCGGCGCCACTGCCCACGGACCCCCGGGGACTGCCCGCGACACCCCTCACTCCCCGCGCCGCGCCGGAGTCGGTCGGCACCGCCAACGCACCCGCCCCGCCGGTGCCCACGAGTGGTGCCTCCCAGGGAACGAGCACGTTCACGGTGCCGTTCCGCGCGCGGGGCGTTGCCACTGACACGACGGCGACCCGGCGGGTGCAGCCGTTCGCCGCTCCGGTGATGAGCGGGCCGATCTTCGCCGACCTGCCACGGGTCGCCGAGGAGTTCCTCGCCAGCAACGCGCCGTCCAGCTTCAGCAGCGACACCTTCAACGCGCTGCGTGGCGGACAGACCGGCACGGTGCCCGGGCCGGACGCGGCGAGCTGGCTGCTCGCGACCGCGGGGGGGATGCTGCTCCTGCTCGGCGCCGGCCACCTCCTGCACGCCCGCCAGCGCTACGTCGCCAGCGTCGCGCGGTAGCCGCACCAGGACCGGGCGGCGGGGGCCGCCCGCCGCCGCACGCGGCGCAGCCGGTACATCCCCCGTCCCTGAGGTACGCGTCACCACCTGGCCGGGCGTGGTCAGCGGCGGGGGGAGTCGATGTCGGCCGGTGTGGTGTCCGCGGGGTTCGCGCCGCGCCGGCCGAGCGGCTGGGGCTGGCCGACGGTCGTGTCGGTGACCGTCTGCCGTTCCGTCTCGGCGTTGATCTCCGCGCCGAGCAGGACGATGAAGGCCGTCAGCATGAGCCACAGCATCAGGACGATGATCCCGGCGAACGCGCCGTAGGTCTCACCGAAGTTGCCGAAGTTGTTCACGTAGAGCGTGAACAATGCCGACCCGATCAACCACAGGACCGTGGCGATCACCGCGCCGGGGGTGACCCACCGGAACTGCGCGTGGTCGCGGCCGGGCCCGTACTTGTAGACCACCGCGAGCGACCCGACCATCACCGCCGCCAGGACGACCCACTGCATCACCTGGACGGCGATGTGGAGCCCCTGCGGCAGGCCGAGGCGGTCGAGCAGCGGCGGCAGCACGGCGATCAGCGAGAGGCTGAACAGCAGGAACAGGATCGCGCCGACCGTGAGCAGGAGTGCGATGCCGCGCCTGATCGGGAACTTGCGGGTGTCGATCTCGTCGTAGGCGGCGGTGGCGCCCTCCATCAGGCCCGCCATGCCCCCAGAGGCACCCCAGAGGGCCAGCGCGACCGAGATCCCGAGCGCGACCGACAGGGTGGCGCGCCCGCTCTGGGCGACGTTCGCCACCTGGTCCTCGATGAGCTGCCCGGCGCCGCTCGGCAGGGCCTGCGTGAACGTCTGCGCCTGCTCGACCATCTGCTGGGGGTCGGCAACCAGCGCCCATATCGATATCGCCGCCACGATCCCGGGGAACAACGCGAGCAGCGCCTTGAAGGCGACCCCGCCCGCGAGGAGCGACAGGTGGTCGTCCTTGATCTCGTCCTTGACGCGCAGCGCGATGTCTTTCCAACCGGCCTTCGGGATCTCGGTCGGGCGCTGTGCGGCGTGGGCGTTCTGCTCTCGGCCCACGCGTGCCGACCATGGTGGGGGGGGTCGGATGCCGGTGCTGGTGTCTCGGCTTTCGTTCACGACGGATGCTCCTTTGCCGTTGTTTACGGTCATCGGCGGAGCGCTGCGATGAGCTCTTCCTTCGTCATGGCGGAGCGGCCGACGATCCCTCGGCCGGCGGCCAGCTCGCGCAGCTCCCGGAGTGAGCGCTCCTCGTAGCGGGCACGACCGCGCCCGGCCGCGCGGACCCGGCCACCGTCGCCGGTCCCAGCCTTCCTCGACGACCTCGGGGCCGAGGCGGGCGTGGGCGAAACGGGCTCGCTGGCACGGAGGGCGGCGACGAGCTGGGCCTTCGTCATCGTCGAGCGCCCGACGATCCCGCGCGCGACGGCGAGCTCGCGCAGCTCCCTGAGCGAGCGCTGCTCGTACGCCTCCCCGGCGGCCGCCGGCACGGGCGGTGCGCCGGCACCGTGGGCGGCGTCCTGGGCCTCGCCCTTCACCTCCTGGGCGGCGTCCCGGGCCTCGCCCTTCACCTCCCGGGCGGCGTCCCGGGCGTCGTCCTTCACCTCCTGCACCGCCTCCTGCGCCTGCCCCTTCACCTCCTGAAGGGCCTCCTGCGCCTCCTCCTTCAGGTCCTGTGCCAGTTCGGCGCCGGAGCTCACGAGCTCGTTCTTCGCGGGCGCCAGCAGCTCATCGAGCCGGCGCGCCGCACGCTCCTCCGCGCGGGTCGGCGGCATGAGTGAGCCGGCCACGGCGCCGAGGCCGAAGGCGATGAGACCGGCGGCCAGGGGGTTGCCCCTGAACTGCTGCCGGGCAGCCTGGCCGGAACGGCCGGCGGCCTGGTCGACGGTGCCCTTCAGCTCCGAGACCGTGACTCTCGCGTCCTCCACTGTCCCCCTGACGCCCCCCTTGGCGTCCCCGACGGTCCCCACGACGCTGCCCTTGGCGTCCTCGACGGTGCCCATGACGCTCGCCTTGGCGTCTTCCACCTTGCCCATGACGCTCGCCTTCGCGTCAGACAGCTTCGCCCTGGCCTGGTCCTTCGTCCGCTCGACGACCCGGCTGGGGGTGACGCGGTCCTCGATCTCCTCGAGCGTGACTTCCGCCGCCCGACGCGTGGCTTCGATCTCCTGTCGGATCTGGTCCGGGTCCTCAGTCATTGCGGATGCTCCCCTCTCCCGTGCCCGGTGTGCCTCCCGGCTCACGCTCGTGCGGCGTCCCCGACGTTCTCGGCGCGCCCGGCGGACTCGTCCCGCAGCTCCTCTGCGGCATCGCGGGCGTCCTCCTTGACCGCCTCGGCGGCCTCCGACGCAGTGCCCTTGACGTCCTCGATCTTGGTCTGCGCCTCCTGCCTGAGGTCCTGCGCCACCTCCTGGCCGGCTTGCTTGAGCTCCTGACCGACGGGCGCCAGGCGCTGCTTGAGGTCGCCGGAGATCTTCCGTTCGGGCTGCGTGTCGGGCAGGAGGGAGCCGATGAGCGCGCCGGCACCGAATGCGACGAGGCCGACGGCGAGCGGGTTGCCCTGGTAGTGGCGCCTGCCCTTCTCCTCGAGTTGGTCCACGCGCGCGCTGATGTCGCCCGTCACGTCCTCGAGGCGCGAGCCGCCCTGCGCAGACCCGGTCTCGTTGATGCGCATCACCTGTGGGCTGCCCATGACCCGGTCCCGGGCGCCGCCCCACGCGCCCCGCAGGCGCGCCGTGCCCCGCCCGCCGATCCGGCGTGGGGAAACGCGTTCTTCGATGCGGCCGATGGTCGCCTGGGCGCCCTCCCGCGCGTGGGCGATGTCGTGCCTCAGCTCCTGCGGTTCTTGATCCATTCCGCGTCCTCCTTCAGGGTCTCGATCGTCTGCTCGGGCTTGGGGTTGACGCGGTCGAGCTTCTCCTTGCCCTGGCGGAACAGGACACCGGCCACCACGGCGTAGATGACACCGACGACGAGGAACCCGACCCACACCGGCAGGAACTCCCCGAGCGCGAAGGCGAGCGCGAACGACAGCATGACCGCCGCCATGTAGCCGGCGCCCCCGGCGCCGCCCAGCGCCCCGGCGGCCTTGCCCGCCCGCCGGACCTCCTGTTTGATCTCGGTCTGGGCGAGCTCGATCTCCTTGCGGAAGAGCGTGCTCAGCTGGTTGAGCAGCGTCGACAGCAGCTCGGAGAGCGACTGGTCGTCGTCGCCGGAGGGGGGCGGCCCCGCGGGAGGGGCTGCTGAGGGAGGCGGTCCCGCGGGACGGCCGGAGGAGGCCGAGGTGTTGGCCTTCGGCAGTCTCGGAAGACGCCCGGATGGTGCGGACATCACCGCACCTCCGAACCGCGCACGGGAGCGCCGGTCTGGGCGCCGGTGCTCTCCAGCGCACGGGGTGACATCACCGTTCTCCGTGGCGCGCGGGTTGCACCGAGACGCTGGACCCGCTCGTCGAGGGCAGGGTCGGGCGCTCCGGGTGGGGTGGCCGGGATGGCGTCGGGCGTCCCCTCGGCACCGTCACTCGAGTCGGCTCGGGCGTTGCGCAGGAGCCGGCTCGTGAGCAGCCCCGCCGCCGCGGCACCGGCGAGGAACGCACCCGGGCGCCGCCTGGCGAACTGTTGGAGCTCCTCGATGCTGCCGCGGGCGCCGAGCTCGTCGATGCGCCCGGCGATCTCGATGAGCGTGCCGGAGACCTGGTGGACGTAGCGGTCCACGTCACCGGCCTCCTCCGTGCGGCCCTCGGCGAGGGCCCGCGCCTGCTCGCCGGCCCCCCGCAGGGCCTCGGCGAGCTTGTGCGCCTGCTGCTCGGCCTGCTCCTCCAGCTGAGACGCGGCCGACGACACGAGGTCCTGTGCGTGCACGCTCACGTCCTCCGCGACGCGACCGGCCTGCTCCTGGACGGTCTCGCCGACCGAGCGCGCCTCCTGGGCCGCCGACTCGGCGAGCTGCTGTCCCTCCTGCTTCGCGGCGCCCCCTACCTGCTTCGCCTTGCCCCCGTCGCGCCCGTTGCCCCCGGTGGTGCCGGCGGCGGCCGCTGGCGGCGAGAGTCGATCGTTCGTGGTCACCGCGATCACCTGTCCTTGTCGAGAAGTCGAGAAAGCCCGGTCGTCGTGCGGCGTAGAGGTTCCCGCTCGCCTGCCCGCGTAATCGGGCGTCACCGGATGGGTGTCAGCCAGGCCGGGCGGGGGCTTCCCCGCGCGCCGGCTTTCTCCCCGCAACCGTCACGGCGACCGCAACCTCCGCCTGCCGTTCAGCCGGGATGAGCCTGCCCATGACCTCGATGAGGTCGGGAGTGAACAGCGGGTAGCGAGCAGCGTCAGCAAGGCCGAACCCCCGGCGCGCGAGCCGCTCGACGCCAACAAACCCCACGTTGGTCATCTTCTGGGCGAAGACACGCTCCGCCAGTGCGCCGGACACTCACCCGGCCCACGCGGAGGGATGGGTGAGCACCTCCGCGGGCAGGTCCTCCTCACGAACGGTGAGGTCCGCGACGCACAACCGGCCACCGGGACGCAGGATGCGGTGCGCCTCGGCCAGCACCCGGCTCTTGCGCGCGGACAGGTTGATCGCCCCGTTCGAGATGACGACGTCCACCGAGCCGTCCGGCAAGGGCAGCGACTCCATCTCCCCTTGCCGGAACGTGACGTTGGCGACCCCGGCCTCGCGGGCGAACGCTTCGGCGCGCTCGACCATCTCCGCCAGGAGGTCGACGCCGACCACGCAACCGGCCGGGCCCACGAGACGGGCCGCGAGCAGGCTGTCGATCCCGGCGCCGCAGCCGATGTCGGCGACGACCTCCCCCTCCGCGAGCTCCGCCCACGCGACCGGGTTGCCCACGCCGAGCGCCCACTCCCGCGCGCCGGCGGGCAGCTCCGCGAGCTGCTCGTCGGTGTAGAAGCGCGTACCCGGTCCGCCAGGATCCTCCAGCGACCGGTAGGCGTCCGCGACGAGCTGGCGGATCTCGTCCCTGTACATGAGGTCCTTCGTCACGACGACCCCCCCTCGAGGGTGTCGAGGAAGCCGACGAGGTGCTCCTCCACGTCGCTCGGCAGCTGCGGACCGCGGGTCTGCTGGAGCATGTCGCGCAGCGCGGCGGTGAACTCAGCCTCACCGCAGCAGCGACGGCACAGCGCCAGGTGGGCGTCGACGCGGTCGCGTTCGGGCGCGTCGAGGTCCTTGTCGAGGTACTCCCAGAGCCGGCGGACCGCCTCGCTGCAGCTGATCATCGCGGAGCCCCCTCCGGGTCGGCGAGCAGGTCCCGTTCGGTGGCGTACTCCCAGAGCTCGCGTTCGAAGTGCTTGCGGCCGCGGTGGAGCCAGGACAGCACGGTGCCCTGCGCGACGCCGAACATGCGGGCGACCTGCTTCGTGGAGTGGCCCTCCATGTGGACGAGGACGAGCGGCGCGCGGTACTTCGGGTCGACGCGGTCAAGGACGTTCCAGACGTCGTCCTCGGAGAAGGAGTTGAGGAAGTCGAGGTGGACGCTGTCGGAGTACGGCCAGGGGTCTTCCTCGGCGATCTTGCGGTACAGCGAGTAGTCCGGCCGGGGGTCCACCGGCTCCTCGCGTGGCAAGCCGGCGTCCTTCCGGTAGCGGTCCCGGACGCAGTTGAGGAGGATCTGGCGGAACCAGGCGGGCGCCGCCTGCACGTCCCGGAGCCCGTCGAAGCCCCGGTGGGCTTTGATGAGGCACTCCTGGACGGTGTCCTCCGCCCGGTCGGGGCCCACGAGCCTGCGGGCGAGCGAGTACAGCCACGGCAGCTGCTCTCGGGCTACTGCCGTGAAGGTTGCTCGCTGGGCTTCAGCCACCGCGTCGGCCACGGCTCACGGGGGCGTGCAAGGTCACCGCGGGCTCGGCGTCGACGTGGACGGGCGGGGTCGCGGGGAACACCTTCGTTCTCGCCTTCGGTCGTGGATCGCTCAGCGTTGAGGACGAAACCACACCGTCGATTATTGCAGTCGGCGCACGGTGGCCGGCGGGTCACCGTGACGGGCGCGCCCTGCCGCGGGTAGGGGCCGTCCTGACCGAGGGGGGCCGATGGGTGCGTGAAGCACGCGAACTCCCGATCAGGCTTCGCCGTCGTGGAGGGGACGCAATAGGAGCCCGTCGCACGCGTCCTACCTCGTGAGCCCATCGACGGAGAGGAGACACCTGTGAAATCGAGCGGAACGGCGAACGCCCCGGCGCCGCGAACGACGCCGGTGAACCCCGACGCGCTGCGGGCGGAGGTGCGACGCAAGTACCGCGAGGTGGCGCACGACCCCGCCGGAGCCCACCACTTCCACACGGGCCGTGCCCTGGCCCGCCTCCTCGGCTACCCCGCCGAGGCGGTCGACGCGTTGCCCGAGCGGGCCGCCGAGTCCTTCGCCGGCATCGCGAACCCCTTCTCGCTGCGCCCGCTCGCCGAGGGAGAGCGGGTCGTCGACGTGGGCTCGGGTGCGGGGTTCGACAGCATCCTCGCCGCCCAGCAGGTCGGGCCCGGTGGTGCCGTCGTCGGCGTCGACATGACCGCCGAGATGCTCCGTAAGGCACGACGCAACGCCGCCGAGCTCGGGCTCGGCAACGTCGAGTTCAGAGAAGGGCTCGCCGAAGCCCTGCCCGTCGAGGACGGCTGGGCCGACGTCGCCATAGCCAACGGGGTGCTCAACCTCTGCGTCGACAAGCGGGTCGTGCTCGACGAGCTCAGCAGGGTGCTCACCCCCGGCGGCTGGCTGCAGTTCGGCGACATCGCCAACGCCACTCCCGTCCCCCCGGACTCCCTGGGGGACATCGACCTCTGGACCGGGTGAATCGCGGGCGGCCTGCCGTGCGCAGGCTGGCGGATGATCCTCGAGGAGGCCGGGTTCGTCGACGTGGCGATCGGCCCGCCGATCGACACCTTCGGGGGAGCGCGTGGTGAGGACCGGGCCCGCGCGTTCGGCGTGTACGGCTACGCGTTCCTGGCCCGCAGACCCTGACAGGACGTGACGCGCCGACGCCCAGGGTTGCGCCATCCAGACTGCGGGTAGCCCTTCCTGGGCTGGCTGGCTCCGGCGCGCGTGCGCCACACCGGGCCTACCTGCGAGACGCGGGTGCGAGAAGGGGGGTGCCATGCCGGACAGAGGCGGCCGGGGGTCGTCGGGTTCGCTCCTCCAGGGTGGACTGTGGATGCTCATCCTCGCGGTCCTGCTGTCGTGGTTGCCGATCCTGGGCCCGCTGATCGCGGGGTTCGTGGGAGGGCGCATGATCGGCGAGCAGACGCGTGCCCTCGGCGTCGCTCTCGTGCCTGCGGTGATCCTCGCAGGCGTGCTCTGGGCGATCCTCGCGGCGTTCGACCTTCCCGTGCTCGGAGCCGTCGCCGGTTTCGGCGCGCTCGTCGTCGTGGCGGTTCAGGAGCTGCCGCTGCTCCTGGGCGCATGGTTCGGGGCCGCCACGAACGCGGGCTCGAGAGCCGCTGCATGACGCGGCCGGCGCGACCGCCGGCCAGGTGATCGGGTCGCCGGTGGCGCGGACGGGCCCAAAGACCGTCAAGGGTTGCCTTCGATGCTGAGCACTTGACGGTTGGAGTCAGGTTAGTCCCACTCGCGGTCGAGGCCGCTCGCGGTGATGGCCGCGCGCCGTGCGAGCCCCTCGGAGTACCCACGGCGCGCGAGGAACCCGACGAGGCGGCGGGCGACCGCCTCGGGCTGCAGCGAGCCGGGTAGCTGCTGTGCCCGCCGCAGGGCCAGGTCGGTCGCGACCGCGAGGTCGTCGCGGTCGTCCAGCCGCGCGAGCGCCGCGTCGACGATCCCGTCGGGCACCTCGCGGCGGCGCAGCTCCCGACGCAGCCGGGCCTGCCCGTAGCCCCGTTGGCGTCCCCTGTCCTCGACCCACGCCGCGGCGAAGGCGACGTCGTCCACGGCACCCACCTGGCGAGCGCGCGCCAGGGCAGCATCGATCACGTCCCCCGCGAGCTCCTGACGCTCGAGCTTGGTGATGAGCTCCGCCTCGGTCTGCGGCCGGTTGGCCGTGCTCCGCAGCACGAAGGACAGGGCTTCGGCGACGGCCTTGTCGAACGGCCCCGATTCGGCCACCCTTTCGCCGGCCGCTCCGCCGCCCCCGGGGTGCTTGCCGGCCGGAGCTTCCGCCGCGCGTGGGCGGCAGCGCCCCGCGAGGCCGGGGGCGGGTTCGTGGCGGCTGGGCGCGTCGGTCATTTCCTCGAGGGACCGGCGGGGGCCTCCCCGGGTGATCCTTCGGTGCCGGTGACATCGGTGGGCACGAGCCCGAGTGCTTCGGTGACCTTCTTGTAGATCTCCGCGCAGACGTCGTCGTGCTCCTTGAGGAACTGCCGCGCGTTCTCCCGACCCTGCCCGAGCTGTTCGCCGTCGTAGGTGTACCAAGCGCCGGCCTTCTTCACGATGCCCTGGTCCACCCCGACGTCAAGGACCGAGCCCTCCTTCGAGATCCCCTCACCGAAGAGGATGTCGAACTCCGCCTGCCTGAAGGGGGGGGCGCAGTTGTGCACCACGACACCGTCGGCAACGAAGTTGTGCAGGTCCTCGACCTCGAGGTCGAAGGTGCGCTCCCATCGTGCCGGCGTCACCGCGCAGACACGGTCGTAGTACACATCCTCGGCCAGCGCTTCCCGCAGGTACGCGCTGTCGAGGGCGTCGGCGAGCCTCTCGATCCGCTCACGCCGCAGTCGGCGCACACCGAGCACTGCGCCGATGCCGCTCTGGGCACGGTCGGCGGGCACACCGACGAGGCGCGCGACGAGCCCTGCCGTCACCCCCTGCTGCTCGAGGTAGGCGTGGACCGGTGCGGTCCAGGCCGCCGAGAGGTACGCGGGCCGCGCACCCCGGTGGTGCCTCCGCGACTCCGGACGGGCGAGCTGCTCGGTAAGCGCCCTGCCCTTCGGCCCCCACATCGGCAGCGCGTCCGCGAAGCGACGGATGTTGTCGATCCCACTGACGCGAACCTGCCAGCAAGGCTCCGTTACCTCGCTACGGGAACCCGGCTTCTGGCGCGATGTCGGCTCCTGTTGCTGCACCGCGGTGGTGACACCCCAGCGCAGGAGCAGCCAGTGGATCTGCCACGCCAGCTGCTCGGAGGTCGTCGCGAAACCGCACCGGACACCATGGGTCTTCCTCGCGTCGATCCACCCGCTGGATTCCCAGATGCCGAAAAGGAGGTTGGCCACCACGTCCGCGGCGACATCGCCCGAGAAGAACGCCTCGGGGACTCGTCTGCCCGGCGCGAGGGGTTCCCGGGGCGCCTCGACCGCACGTCCCAGGCCGGCGGCGATCCGTGCGACGTCCTCCCGCATGGCCGGCTCGGCGTTGCGCAACGCCACCGGCGTCCTCCCGTCGAGATCGCGCTCGCCGATGAAGTAGCCGAGCATCCGCGCGTGGTCCGCCGGCACGGGCTCGCGGTCCCCGAAGGCCCCCGCGCGGCGGGGTCGCGCAACCCGATCGCCCACTGCCAGGTCACCCGCCGCTCGCCACCCGTTCTCGGTGAGGACCAGGTGGCCGGGGGTGACGCGGAGCTCCGTACCGTCACGCAGACGCAGGCCGATCACCTCCTGCTGCCCCTGGTCGAGCCGTGCACCCACGGCGCGCACGTGAAGTTCGCCACGCTTGTCGGCCGCCCACACCGACCCGCCCGCGCCCCGGTCGACGATGTCCTCAATCGGATGAGTGACGCCGGTGCTGGGGTCGAAGACGCGGGTCCCCGCGGCGACGCACTTGTTCTTCACGACCTTCACCCGCACGCGGTTGCCGACGAAGTCGGTGCCGTCCTTCAGCGATTCGATCCGCCGAACGTCGAGGCGCACCGAGGAGTAGAACTTCAGCGCACGACCGCCGGGTTGCGTCTCGGGACTGTTGTGCACCATGACCCCGTCGACGAAGTAGTTGTGCGTGCCCTCCACCTCGAGGTCGTACCGGTGGGCCGAGTCCGGGCGGGGCCTGCGCTCGATCGAGGTGACGGGCGTCGGCAGGAGGTCGTAGCGCTGCTCGGCGAAGACCGGTTCGACCCGGAACCGGCCGCGGTAGCGCGGAGGCAGCATGTGCGCCATCGACGGGTGGACGCAGGGCGCGATGAGCGCGTGGAGCTTCTCGGTTCCCTCGTGGTCGAACCGCAGGGTCGCCTCGCCCGCGTGCGCGGTCAGTCGGGAGGTGATGCCCCACACGTCGCGCAGGTGCTCGGCGAGGCGGGCCCGTGACGTTGCCTCGAGCGCCTCGACGCCGATGTCGACCCATTCCTGTCCCCCATCAGCGCCCAGCGCCAGCGACGCGCGGTCCATGTACCAGATGGCGAGGGACAGGGGGGTCAGGCGCTTCAGGTAGTCGTGGCTCAGCACCGTCCTGTCGCCGATGACGACGGCCTCACGAAGCCCCGCGAGCTCCGGCATGGAGGAGAGGGGGAAGTGCACCCCGCCCTGCAGGTGCGTGCCGCTGCTGAGGCCGAGGTTCGCGAAGAGCGACGCCTTCCACTCTTCGTAGGCGACGTGTGGGGGATCCTCACGCCAACGCAGGTGGGCACCGTGGCCGCTCGATGCGGGTGACAGCTCGCCGCCGCCCATCACCGCACCGAGCAGGACCTCCTGCTGGAAGTCGGAAAGGTGATGGGAAACGGCCTGCAGAACCCGGTCGCCCACCGCCAGCTCCTGCGCCTCCCGCCAGCCACCGGGGGTGCGGATCTGGTGGTTCGGCGTGCAGGAGAACTGCGCACTGCCCCCTTCTCGCGCCACGGTGAAGGCCAGGAAGTCCTCGGTCGGCCCGTTGTCGAACCAGTTCGTCACGCTCCGGGGGACGACCGCGCCGGCCTCGGGGTCGTAGGAGAGGACCTCGACGGGCATACGCTGCTCGACGATCGCCCCGATCTCCTCCTGCGTGCCGTCGGCGAGCGTCACCTTCGTGTCGGCGGTGAAGCAGCCGAACATCACCCCGACCTTCTCGCGGATCTGGTTGACGAAGACCGCGCAGGTCCGCGAGCGGTTGAGGGTGCCGGCGAGCTTGCGCAGCGCCTGGCTCATGAGCCGGGCCTGGAGCCCGACGTGGGTGTCACCCATCTCCCCTTCGATCTCCGCGCGCGGGGTCAGCGCGGCGACGGAGTCGACGACGAGGATGTCGATGGCGTTGGAGCGGATGAGCATGTCGGCGATCTCGAGCGCCTGCTCGCCGTTGTCGGGCTGCGAGACGAGCAACGCCTCGATGTCGACGCCGAGCGCCGACGCGTAGGAGGGGTCGAGCGCGTGCTCGGCGTCGATGAACGCCGCGATGCCGCCCGCCTTCTGCGCCTCGGCGATGGCGTGCAGCGCCACGGTCGTCTTCCCCGAGCTCTCGGGGCCGTATATCTCCACCACCCGGCCGCGTGGCAGGCCGCCGATGCCCAGAGCGAGGTCAAGGCTCAGCGCGCCGGTGGGGATGGAGGCGATCTTCATCTTCGCCTGCTCGTCCATGCGCATGACGGCGCCCTTGCCGAACTGCTTCTCGATCTGGCTGAGCGCCATGTCGAGGGCCTTGTCGCGCTCCATCGGGTTCCCTTCGGTCGTCGGGCGGTCGTCGACCCAACTCGTGAACACCGTAGCGGTGGGGTGTGACAGGCCGGGTGCATCGGCGGTCGCGGGTGTTGACAAGTGCGCGGATCGTACCGAACCCATGTTCGGTTGTCAGGCATCCTCCACCGTTCCGAGAGCGCACACGGCGCGAGCCCGCACCCGGGTTTCGCGCACACGCGGGATTCTTTGCGACCTGGCGGTCGCCGCGCGCGTCCCGGGAGGGGGCGGTTATGGCCGGTCGGGCGTGGGAGCCCGGCGCCGGGGTCAGGCCAGGCTCGCGGGGAAGCCGGTCAGGGAAGGGACGTGAGGAAGCCGGTCAGGGCCGCCTCGTAGCCGTCCCGGTCGGCATTCCAGGCGGAGACGTGTCCCGCGCCCGGCGCGCGCAGGTAGGTGATGAGGTCCGGTCGGGCCTCGGCGAGCAGGTCCGACGACGCCACAGGCACGACGGGGTCATGGGTGCCGTGGACGAGCAGCACCGGCGCGGTCCAGGCGTCCACCCGCCGGAGCTGGTCGAGCTCCCGGGGGTCGCTGCCGGCGCGTAGGTGGGTGGCGGCGAGGGTGAGGGGGACGACGACGCGGGGCAGCCGCATGCGCCGGGCGTGGTGGCGCAGGACGAGGCTCCAGTCCAGAACCGGCGCCTCGAGAACCACCCCGTCCACCGCCGGCGCAAGCGAGGAGCGGTGCAGCAGCTCCCCCACGATGGCCCCACCCATCGAGAAGCCGACGAGCACGATGCGGTCGGCTCCCGCGTCGCGGGCGAAGCGGACCGCCGCTTCGACGTCGACCCACTCGCGCGCCCCCATGCCGTTGCGTCCACCGCCTTCCTCGACGGCTCCCCGGTAGGTGACCGCAAGGCCCGTCCACCCCGCTGCGACGACGCTCGGCAGCGCGCGGAAGGCCTGGGCGCGCCGCGATCCACGGCCGTGCACGAAGAGCACCCAGTCGCGGTTGTCGGGGCGCCCGAACAGCCAGGCGCGCCGACCGGCGACCCCAGCCTGATCACCCACCGCCTTGGCGGCGCCAACCGGGTGGCCGACGAGCACGTCCGTCCAGGGCAGGCCGAGGCTGTCGGGGCGGTCGGGCCACGCGTAGGCGCACATCTCGGCCCGGGCTCCCGCGTGCGGACGCCCCTCGATCGGGGTCAGGGGCCGCTCTGCGGTCTCCGGCTCGTCCGCCGGCGCCGGCAGCACCCGCGCATACCCGCCCGGCCACCACAGGCCCCAGGTGCCTGCGAGGGCCGCCCCGGGCCCCCGCAGGCTCACCCAGTCGGTCCCGACCGCCCGGACGGTCACCGGCCACCTCCGGATCGTCGAGGGGGTCGTCGTCAGGGCGCGCGACGCCCACCAGCCGGTGGCGCCGGCGCCGGCCGCAGCAGCGGCGGCCGCCACCGACCCGGCACGCCACAGCACGCGTGCAGCCACCTGCGCGGGCCGTGGGGCGGGCAGGGCGGGCGCAGCCATGGCGCTCAGCCGCCCGCGAAGGTGCCCCGCCACATGGCGAGGAGCGACACGCCCCCCGCGTGTCGCTCCTTGCCCGCCATGTGTCCCGCCTGGGTGTGCTCCTAGTGGGTCAGTGTGCACCCCCCGAACGGGGGTGTCTACAGCAATCTTGATGAAAGGCCGCTGCGTGGGGGAGCAGCCGGTCGCGGCGTCCCGGCCACCCTCACCCCTGCAGCAGCCATGCCCCCCGGGGGCTGTACTCCGCGCCCGTGCGGCGCAGGCGAGAGCGCAGAAGGACGAGCCGCTCGACCTCCCAGCCCGACGGCGGCCCGTCGTAGGCGCCCGCGAGATCCCGCGGCAGGCGCGTGGTCCTGCCCGCGCGCGCGAGCGTGAGGTGCGCGTGGAACGGGCGCTCCTCGACGGACAGCCCGCCAGCGACCATCGCCTCCCGCAGCGCCGCGGCGACGGCATGCAGCCCGCGGCTGTCCTCCAGTGCCGCCCACAGCACCCCGTTGCCGAACATGCCGGCGCCGCCGGTGAGCCGCAGCGCGAACGGGCCCACGGAGCCGGCGGCCTCCGCGCACGCACCCTCGACGGAGCGGGCCCCCGCGTCGTCGACCCAGCCGACGAACTGGAGGGTGAGGTGGTAGGCGTTCGGCGCCACCCAGCGCGCCGCCGGCTGCCGCCGGCGCAGCGGCTCGGTGGCGGCGTCCACGGCGTCGCGCACGTGTGCGGGGACCTCCACCGCCACGAACAGCCGCATCGTCGTCTCGGCCACAGGTGTGCCCTACCCACCGGGGCCGGCGGCGACCTCGCCCAGGCGCCGGCGGAGCCCTTCGAGCGCGACGCTCGCCGCCCACTCCTGAAGCTCGGTGCGGCTGCGGCTCGGCAGGACGACGGTGCGCGTACAGGGTGGGGCGTCCGGCACGACCACCCCGACGCACACGGTGCCGACGTCGCGAACTCCCTGCGTCGCCGGCCCGGCCACGCCGACCACGCCGAGGCCGACGTCGGCGCCGAGGCGGTCACGCGCCCCGGCGGCGAGCGCCGCCGCCACCGGTTCGCTCACCGGGCCGTGGCGGGCGAGCAGGTCGCCGTTCACGCACGCCACGCCGGTCTTGGCCACCTCGGTGTAGGCCACGATGCCGCCGAGGAACCAGTCACTGGCTCCCGGCACGGTGACGAGCCTCGCCTGCACCCCCCCACCCGTGACCGACTCGGCGACCGCGAGCGTCCAGGCCGTCCGGCGCAGCTGGCGGGCGATGGCGTGCTCGATGCCCTCGTCGTCGAGGCCGACCACGCCCGCACCGAGGCGGTCGACGATCTCCTCCACGACGGGGTCGGTCAGGGCCCGGGCGGCCTCGCGCGAGGCGGCCTTCGCGGTCACCCGCACACGGGTCTCGCCGCGGGAGGCGAGGAACGCGATGGTGGGGCTGTCCTCCCGGTCGAGGCGCTCGACGAGGTCGCCGCACAGCTCGGCCACGCCGGACTCGCTCATGCCCGCGGTGCGCACAACCCTGCTCACGGTCGTCGCGAGCCCGCCCCGCTCGACGAGGTCGGGCACGACGTCGCGCTCGATCATCACCTCCATCTCCGCGGGCACGCCGGGGACGCAGTACACGAGGGCGCCGCCGACCTCGACGGCGAAGCCGGCGGCGGTGCCGACCGGGGAAAGCACGCGCGCCCCCGCGGGCAGGTCCGCCTGGCGGAGGTTGCTCGCCGGCATCTGCCGGCGCCCCCGCGCGAAGTGCTCCTCGAGGTAGGCCGCGAGCTCGGGGCGCCGTTCGAGCCGGACCCCCGCGTGCCGGGCGACCGCATCCCGTGTGACGTCGTCCTGGGTCGGTCCGAGACCGCCGGTGACGATCACCGCGTCGGCCCGCACCGCGGCGCCGCGCAGCTCCTCGACGATGCGCTCGACGTTGTCGCCGACTGTGGTGTGGCGGAACACGTCCACGCCGATCTCAGCGAGGCGGGCGGAGATCCAGCCGCTGTTCGTGTCGACGCTCTGCCCGAGCAGGAGCTCGCTGCCGACCGCGACGATCTCCGCGCGCAGGCCGTTTCGGTCGTCGCCACGCTCGGCGACGTGCCGGCTACACCCCACGGGCGCGCCGTTCACCTCGCACGGCGTACTCCACACCGCTCGCGACGGTGAGAACGACCGCCACCCAGAGCCCCGCGTCGGCCACGGCACCCGGCACGGGCGGCAGCAGGTACAGGGTGACCGCGATCACCTGCGAGACGGTCTTGGCCTTGCCCCACACGCTCGCGGGCATGACGACGTCGCGGCGGACGAGCCAGGTGCGCTGCGCGGTCACCGCCGCCTCCCGCACGACGATGACCCCGACGGCCCAGCTGGGCAGCTCGCCGATGGCGGCGAGCACCGCGAGGCTGCCGATGATGAGCACCTTGTCGGCGGCGGGGTCGGCGAGCTGCCCCCACCGCGTCGCCCCGAGCAGCCGGCGGGCGAGCCAGCCGTCGACGGAGTCGGTCAGCGCGGCGAACACGAAGATGCCGAGCGCCCACCACCGCGCGGTGTCGCCTTCGAGCGTGACGAGCCACGCGATGACCGGCATGAGCAGCACCCGCAGGAGGGTGAGCGCGTTCGCGGGGTTGAGGAGCATGGCGCGCCCCGCGGGCGTGGCACGCCCCGCGGGGACGGCGCGCTCCGCGGCGTCCAGCGCTGGACGCCGCCCGTCGCCCGCACCGTGCGCGGCTTCCCCGGCGTCGACCGCGTCGGGGTCCTCGAGCGGCTGTGGTGCGGTCACGACCGGCTCACGCCACCACGTCGACGTCGCACTCGGTGTCGCCGCCGGGACAGGTCACGACGACGACCTGTCCAGCCGAGCCGAGCCGGCCCTGGTCACGGCCGTTCGCCTCGACCGCGACGGCGCTCGCATCGCCGATGCGCAGCCGCACGAGATCCTGGCCCGTGAAGGTTCGCCGGAAGCCGCTCGACTGCACACCTTCTAGGACCGTGTCCCCGTCGACCTCGACGCGCATCCACGACACCTCCCCCGTCACCGCGACGACGACCTCGATGCCCTCCACCTCCGGGTCGGTGGGGTCGACCGTTGCCGGCGGCGACGGCGCCGTCGTGGTGGTGGGCGGCGTGGGGGACGCCGCCTCCGGCGTCTCCGCCGGTGCGGGGCCCCGCTCCCCCACCGTGTCGGGGTCGCCGCCGCGCCCGAGGAACATCCCGAGGCCCGCCAGCACGAGCAGCAGCGCCCCGGCCGCGACGACGATGACCGCAGGGCCGGACCGGCGCTCGGGTGGGAGCATCGGCCCAACCGGCTCGCGGACCGGCGCGGTGTCCTCGTCGCGCTCGTACTCGGCGCGGTAGGCCTCGAGCAGCGGCTCGGGGTCGAGGCTCAGGAACTTCGCATAGCTGCGCAGGAAGCCCTTGACGTAGACGCCGCCTCCGAGGGCGGCGAACTCCTCTTCCTCCAGCGCGGCGAGGTAGCTCTCGCGCACCCGGGTCTCCGCGGCCGCGTCGGCGAGTGTGCGCCCGTGTCGCCGCCGGGCCGCCCGCAGGGTCTCGCCGATCCCGGTCGCCATAGGACTGACAAGTATAGGAAGTGGGGACCTGCTCACGGGGCGCTGGCGAGGAGGTCGAGCACGTCGGTGGCCACCGCCTCGTCGCCATCGACGGTGAGGTGCTCGGCATCCACCCCCTGCCAGGCCCAGCGCTGCTCAGCCACGAGCGCGAGCGTGCGGGCGTCGGTCCTCACCACCGCGTCGGGACGGGCCGTGACCCGCGGGCCGTACTGGCGGCGGGCGAAGTCGATCCCCCACGTCAGTCGCCGTCCCCCGCCGGTGTCCACGACGACGCGCGCCACGCCGCTCGTGCGCCGCGCCCGCGGCAGGCCGACGTGCGGCAGGACGCTCAGCACCGAGAGGGCGAGGACGTCGCCGACGGCGTCCTCGACGGCAACCGGCTCTTGACGGCTGGTGGAGTCCGTGGCCCACGCCACGTCGCACTCGTGCACCCACTCGTCGAGCACGCGGCGGTAGGCGAAGAACAGCAGCGGCTGGCGGCCGAGCCAGCCGGGCATGGGCAGACGGCCGACCACGGTCGGCAGGCGATCGGCCACCGTTGCGAGCCGTTTCCCCCAACGCTCGAGCTCCTGGAGCAGCTCGGCCGGCTCCCGGTCGTCCCAGCGCGTGGCGTCGTCGCCGTGGTCGAACTCCCACAGGTCGCCGGCACGGCGCAGCGCCTGGTGGATCTTTCCCGTTGCGAACGCCTCGTCGACCGCGACGAGATGCGCGGCGACGTCACCCACCCGCCAGTGCGGCAGGCACGGCGTGTGCCAGATGCCGTCCGGCAGCCCTGCGAGGCGGCGGACGGTCGCCACCCGCTGGGCTCGCAAAGCCGCGACGGCTGCCGTCTTGCGCATACCTCCTTCTTCCCCCCCGCCGGGGTCCCGACGCCCGCCGCACCCCCCAAATGGACTAGTCAACACTAGTTCCGGCGGCGCGGTGGCCGAATGGCCCTGTAGATGACGGTGCAGACCGCCGAAGACGTCCCTACGGCACGGTTGTCCCCGTGCGTGGCGAAACGAAGGGTAGGCGACATGACCCCCGTCCATCAGGCAACCGTCACCGGCGGGGCCGCTTTCCCGCGTCCCCGAGCCGCGCTGGCGGCGCTGGCCGTGGTCAGTCTCCTCGCGGCCCTGTTCGCCGGGGCGCCGATGCGCACGTCGACCTACATCGTCCCGTCCGACGCGACGCTGCCCGCCGGCACGCGCGTGCTCGACGCGCTGCCGCTCGTGGACGCGCTCCTCGTCGCGGCGCCGGTCGCGCCTGCGCGGGCCGTGGGCGCCGACGCGACCATCGGCTGGCGCTCCCTCGTCGAGGGGGCCGAACCCGGCGCCGGCGTGGTGCTCGACAGCGGTGTCGCCTCCACCCGCGCACCCGAGGTCTGGGAGACGACCACGCGCGGTCAGGGAGCCCTCGTGGCGCTCGTCGACACCGGGGTCGCCGACGTCCCGGCGCTGCGCGACGCCGTCGTCGCCGAGCTCGACTTCACGAACAGCGGCGGTGGCGACGGCTACGGCCACGGCACCTTCATGGCCTCGCTCATCGCGGGGCGCGGTGACGTCACGCCCGGGGTGGCGCCCGCGGCGGAGCTACTCTCCCTCAAGGTGGCGAGGGCCGACGGCAGCGCGGAGATCGGCACGGTGCTCACCGCGTTGCAGTGGCTCGCCGGTCCCGGACGCGACGCGGGGGTCACCGTGGCCACGCTGGCCCTCGGCGTCGACGCCCACACCCCGGCCGGTTACCTGCTCGACCTGGCCGTCGGCCGGCTGGCCGCCACGGGCGTGCTCGTCGTCACCGCCTCGGGCAACGAGAGCGGCGTGCTGAGCTCGCCGGCGAGCTCGCCCGGGACCTTCTCCGTGGGATCGGTCGACGACCAGGGCACGCCCGGCCGGGCCGACGACCGGATGGCCGCGTTCAGTGGTTCGGGAGTCGACCGGCTCGGCGTCGCGCAGCCCGACGCCGTCGCCTCGGGCGTCCGCGTCGTCGGCACGATGCCGTGCGGGGCGACGCTGGCCGTCGAGCACCCGGCGGCGTTCGTCGCCGGCGGCCGTGAACGGTGCACGGCCGGCGCGAGCGCTGCCTCGTTCAGCGGCAGCGGCACGTCGATGTCAACCGCTCTCGCCGCGGGTGTGGCCGCGCTCGCATGGTCGGCGAACCAGGCCCTCGACGCGGCGCAGCTCGACGCCGCCCTGCGAGCGGGCGACCCCGCCGGTGATCCGGCCGGCCTTCACGCCTTCGCCCTCGACGCTCCGGCTGCGGTGGGCGCCGGGATGGGCCTCGACCAGGGGGCGGCCGCCCGTCCCGGCAGGTCCCCTGCGGTCGGGACTCCCCCGCCGGCTCCGGCCGGGCGGCCGGTTGTGGCCGAGCCACAGGGTGCGAACGGGCGGAGCGCGGACTGGCGCGACAGCGACTGGCAGGGCGTCAACTGGCGCGGCGTCAACTGGCGCGAGACCGATTGGCAGGGCGTCAACTGGCGCGGCGTGAACTGGCGCGACACCGACTGGCTCGGCGTCAACTGGCGCGGCGTCAACTGGCGCGGCACCCAGTGGCAGGGCGTCAACTGGCGCGGCGTCAACTGGCGCGACGCCGAGTGGCAGGGCGTCAACTGGCGCGGCGTCAACTGGCGCGGCGTGAACTGGCGCGGCGTCGGCTGGCTGATGGTGACGCCCTAGGTGTCACTGCTTCCCGCGCGATGATGGTTCACGGCCCACCCCGGCTGCGGGAGCTCCCACTGCCCGCCCGCGGCCTCGTCGGGGTGACGGCGGTGCTGTCGGTGCTCGTTGCCGTCACGGCCGTCGTCTCCGGCGACGCTCCCGTGTCGCCGTGGCCCGTCCTCGCACTGTCGGCCGGCATCGCGGTGAGCGAGGGGCTGCGCGTCGACCTGCCCTTCCGGCGCGCCGGCACCGCCCAGTTCAACCTCAGCGACGCCGCGCTCACCGTCGGGTTGCTGCTGCTCCCGCCGGCAGAGGTCGTCCTCGCAGCCTGCCTCGGCAAGCTCTGCTGGCAGCTCGTCGACCGCGTGCCCTCGCTGAAGCTCGTGTTCAACCTCGCCTGGTACGTGACCGGCACGGGAGTCGCCGCGCTCGTCGTGGGAGCCATCGCCCCCCGCCCGGGCCCCGTGGCCGCGGGGAGCATGATCGCGGTCGGGATGGGCCTCTGCACCCTCACGGCAGTCAACGCCACAGCGGTCAGCGGGATCATCGCCCTGTCGGCCCGGCAGTCCTGGCCCGCGACCGCGCGCCGCATCGTGCCCACCCTCGCGCTGCTGACGGTGACGAATGCGGGCCTCGGGCTCATCGCGGTCCTGCTCGCCGAGACGCGTCCGTGGGCGCTGGTCGCCCTCGCGATCCCCGTCGCGCTGCTGTACGGGGCGTCGCGGGCGCAGGTGCACGCAACGGTCGACCGCGAGCGCTCGGCGGCGGTGGTGACCGTCGAACATCGCTTGTCCGACGCCACCGATCCGGCCGCGGTCGCCAGCGCCCTCGTCGAGGGCGTCGGCGAGGTGCTCGGCCTGCGGGCCGCGATCTGGCGCGACGGCCGATGGCTCACCCCACCCCCGGCGCCGCCGGGGGCTGGGTTGCCGGGGTCGGGAACCCAGCAGGCGCCCCTCGGTCGCGGCGAGGGGGTGCTCGTCGCCTGGCCCGGCGAGCTCGGCGTCACCGTCGACAGCGCCGAGTGGCTGGCGCGCCTGGCCCGGTCCGGGGGCGTCCACCTCGACCGGGCCGCGGCCCACTCGGCGCTGGAGCAGGAGCGGGCGACCCTGCGGGCGGTCGTGGACGGCACCGGCGACGGCATATTCGTCGTGGACGAGAGCGCGACGCTGCGCCTGTGGAACCCCGCGATGGGCCGCCTCGCGGCGAGGCTGCCCGAGCAGGCGCTCGGCCTACCGGTTTCCACGGTGCTCGGGCCGGGGCCGTGGCAGACCCCCGGGGTCCACGACGTGACGCGGCCGGGGGTGAACCCGCACACCTGGCGGGTGTCGGTCGCGACGGTGCGCGACACCGCCCACTCCAGCCTGCACGTCGCCGTCGTGCACGACGTCACCGCCGAGCGCCGCGTCGCCCGCATGAAGGACGACATGCTCGCCGTCGTGTCCCACGAGCTGCGCACCCCGCTCACGCCCATCAAGGCGAGCGCGCAGCTGCTGCGCCTGCGCGGCAACGCCATGCGCGAGGAGCAGCGGGAGGAGCTCCTCGCGCAGATCGAGGGGCGGGCCGACCACCTGACGCGCCTCGTCGAGGATCTCCTCCTCGTGGGGCAGCTGTCCTCCGCCAGAACCCGGCCGGCAACCCCCACCGCGCCGTCGGGAGCCCGGCCGCCGGTGACCGCCGCGCACGTGGATCTCGCGGGGCTCCTGCGCGAGGAGGTGGCGCAGCTCGCCCTCGCACGCCCCGGTCACACGCTCTTCTGCATCGCACCCGACGAGGAGCTCGCGGTCGTCGATCCGCGGCGCGTCCGCCAGATCGTCGACAACCTCGTCGAGAACGCCTGCAAGTTCTCGCCCACGGCGACGACGGTGCGCATCACGCTGTCGACGAACGAGCACACGGCGACGCTCGTCGTCGCCGACGAGGGCCGCGGCATCGCCCCCGACGACCTCGACCGCATCCTCGAGCCCTTCCAGCGCGGCGAGGACCCGCTGCACATGACGACGTCGGGTGCGGGGCTCGGGCTGTTCATCGTCCGCGAGCTCGTCGGTGGGCTCGGCGGGCGTCTCCACATCGCAAGCGAGGTGGGGGTCGGCACGGCCGTGACCGTCACCCTGCCGCTCATCAGGCCCGCCGCCAGGCCTGCGACCGCTGCCGCGGGCGGACCGCTGTCGCTCAGCTGATCCGCGTCGGCGGGGTGGCCCCCAGGCCGTCCCCGGCCTCCTGCCACCCGGGGGCGTCGGCCTCTTCGCTCATGCCGATGGGGCCCAAGGTCCGCCCGTGCAGGAACTGCGTCACGACGGCCTTGTCGGAGCCGAACAGCTCCTCGGTCTGGCCGAACATGACGAGGTTGCGCCGGAAGAGCATCCCGATGTAGTCGGCGATGTTCCGCGCGGTGGGGATGTCGTGCGTGACGATCACGAAAGTTGCCGCCAGCTCCTCCCTCAGCTGGAGGATGAGCTCGTTGAGGAACGACACGCGGACGGGGCCGAGGCCGGAGTCGGGCTCGTCGAACAGCACGATCTCCCGGTCAAGCACGAGCGCACGGGCGAGACCGGCCCGCTTTCTCATCCCGCCGGAGACCTCCCCTGGGAAGCGGTCGGCCGCTCCGGCGAGACCGACCCGCTCGAGGTTGCGCATGACGATCTCGCGGATCTCCCGCTCGCTCCTGCGGGTGTGCTCGCGCAGGGGTAAGGCGGTGTTGTCGTAGAGGTCCACTCGACGTCCCACATCCCCTCGCCGTAGCGGGTGTCGATCTTGATGTCGCGCTTGTCGACGACCGAGCTCCGCGCCTCCCGGGTCCGCCCGGCTCGAAGGACGCTCAATCGGCCCCGGCTCATCCCTGCCCGCCCTGCGGCGCGGCCGGCTCGCCGGGGGCGCCGGGGGCGCCGGGGGCGAGCGTGGGCGACGGCCCGAGCACCGCGATGTCGGCGACGAGCCACCGGCCCGCCTCGCGGACGAGCGTGAGCTCCATGCGGAGCTCGTCGACGATCGGCTCCTCGACGGAGGCGTTGAGGCTCGTCTGCCGCACGAGCACGAACACCTCGGCCTCGTCGCCGTCGAGCTGTTGCACGAAGCTCCGCGTCACCTCGCCGACGGACTCGACCTCGTTGTCGCGCAGGGCGTCGCGGAACTCGCCGCTGAAGAGCTCGCCGACCTGGGCCGCGTAGTCGTCCGTCGCCAGGGCGCGTAGCTCCTCGACGAACTCGTCGATCGCTGCCCCTTCGAAGGTCGTGACGCGGGCCGCCACCACCTCCGCCGCCTCGCGCACCTCCTCCCGCGCGCGCGCCTCGGCAGCCTGGACCTGCCACTGGAAGGTGGAGAAGGCGGCGGCGAGCACCGCGATGACCGCGACGGCCCAGACGAACCGGGGGTCGCGCAGGAGCCCGGTCGCGCCGGGCTTGCGCGCTTCACCCCCGCCACGGGGGGTTTCGAGCGTCTCGACACCGCTCGGGCCGGGCGCGGATGTGGGTTCAGCCATGGTCGTGTCCTCTGCGTCGCGTGCGCTGGCGTTGCGCCGCGGGAGGCCGGAGGGCGCGCCCCGTGCCGAGGAGCAGGCCGCTGCCGAGGATGAAGGATACTGTCGCGCCCCGCGCGGGTTCGCCATGCCGCACCCGCGAGCAGTCCGTCATGCCTTGTCAATGTCACCCGCAGTCACAACGACGTGCGGGGCTCCGGAGTCTCGCCGGGCCTCCCGGCGCCGGCGGGACCCGCTCAGGGGACGGCGGGCGGGGGGCCGCCGGCGTCCCCCCCGAGACGGCGCTCCAGCTCGTCGACGCTCATGAGGACCTGGCGGGCCTTCGGCCCCTCCGACGGCCCCACGACGCCCATCTGCTCGAGCTCGTCCATCAGCCGCCCCGCCCGGGCGAACCCCACCTTCAGCTTACGCTGGAGCATGGAGGTCGAGCCGAGGCCCGACCGCACGACGAGCTCCATCGCCGCGGTGGTGAGGTCTGCGTCGCTCGCGTCGTCGCCGGTGACGTCGAGGCGCGCCTCGGCGTCGGTCTTCACCATGCCCGCCGCGTACTCCACGGTGCGCTGCGAGCGGCAGTGGTCGACAACGCGTTCGATCTCCCCCTCGCCGATGTAGCAGCCCTGGATACGATGGGGCTTCGAGGCGTTCGCCGGCATGAAGAGCATGTCGCCGTCGCCGACGAGCTTCTCCGCTCCGTACTGGTCGAGGATCGTCTTCGAGTCGTGGCCGGTCGCCATGGCCAGGGCGATGCGGGAGGGCACGTTCGCCTTGATGAGGCCGGTGACGACCTCGACCTGGGGACGCTGCGTGGCGAGCACGAGGTGGATGCCCACCGCGCGCGCCATCTGGGAGATCCGCACGATGTGGCTCTCGACGTCCCGGGGCGCGACCATCATGAGGTCGGACAGCTCGTCGATCACGAAGACGATGTAGGGCAGCGGCTCCCAGACGGTGTCGGCCTCGCCGCTGATGGCGGGCGCCTGCCGCACCGTCTGGTCCCGGACCGCCCCGTTGTACGAGTCGATGTTGCGGTAGCCGAGCAGGGCGAGGCGCTCGTAGCGCGACTCCATCTCCCGGACGGTCCACTCGAGGGCCTCCGTCGCCCGTTTCGGATCGGTCACCACGGGGTTGAGCAGGTGTGGCGCGCCCTCGTAATGGTTGAGTTCGACCCGCTTCGGGTCGACGAGGATGAGCCGCACCTGATCGGGGCGGGCGCGCATGAGCAGGCTCGTCACGATCGCGTTCATGGTCACGCTCTTGCCGGACCCGGTGGCACCCGCGATGAGCAGGTGCGGCATGGTGGCGAGGTTGACCATGACGGCGTGGCCGGCGATGTCCTTGCCGACCCCGACGGCGAGCGGGTGGGCCTGGCGCTCGGCTTCGGGGGCGCGCAGCACGTCGCCGAGGGTGATGAGGTCGCGGTCGCGGTTGGGCACCTCGATGCCGATCGCGGACTTGCCGGGGATCGGCGCGACGATGCGGATCTCCGGCGTGGCGAGCGCATAGGAGATGTCGTCGCCGAGCTTCGTCACCGCCGCGACCTTCACCCCCGCCTTCAGGGTGACCTCGAACCGGGTGACGGTCGGGCCCCGGTGCATGCGGCTGACCTCGGCCCCGACGTTGAACTGGCGCAGCGTGCGCTCGAGCGCACCGCGCATCTGGTCGAGCTCCCGCTTGTTGCCGACCGCCTCGCGCCCCGTGCGCAGCAGCGACAGGGGGGGAAGCTCGTAGGCGGCCCAGTCCTCCGCCGGCGGTGCGAGCACCGTCGCCGTGCCCGCCCCGGCGGTGTCCACGCCGGCCGGCAGCAGCTGCGTGTCCGACAGTCCCGGTTCGGCTGCCGCCGCCACCTCGGGCCCGTCGGCGCCGTCGAGCGCGAGCTCGTCGTCGCCGCCCCCCATCGGACCCGTGTCGTCGTCGTCGAGCGAGGTCGCCGGGGCGTTCTCGTCGAGGACCACCGTGGGGCTGTCCTCTTCGGCGGCGGCCGCCTCGGCCCGTTCCTCACGGGCGAGCCCGCGGCGCGCGCGAGCCTCGGCGACCCGGTCACGCACCGCGCGGGCGCCCGCCGCACACCGCTCGACGACGACCCGCGGTGGGGTCGCGGTCGCGAGCAGCAGGCCCACCACGACGACCGCCACGAGCAGCACGACGGCGCCGCCGGTGGCGGCGGCGGCGCGCAGGGGCAGCGCGACGGCTGCGCCGGTCCAGCCGGCGGCGCGCTGGAGGTCGGACAGGCCCGCGTCGAACGGCGGGGCGCCGGCGGCGAGGTGCCACAGGCCCGCGGTTCCGAGGGCGACGAGCATCCCCCCAGCGACCACACGCCGGTCGGCCGGTCGTGGCTCGCGCAGGAGCAGCACCCCTCCCGCGGCAAGGGCAACCGGGGCCGCGAGCCCGAGCATGCCGAACAGCCCACGGAACGCGACGTCGAGGAACACGCCGACGACGCCGGCGGCGTCGGCGTAGAGGCCGAGGGCGCTCAGCGCGGCCAGGACGAGCAGCGCGATCCCCCAGATGTCGCGGAGGTGGTCGGCGACGGTCGGGCCGCCCGGGGGGGGGTTGCGCCGGGCCGGGCGCCGCCCCGCCTCCGCGCCCTTGCCGGCCTTGCCGGTCGCCGCCTTCCTGCGGTCGGTCCTCGCCCCCGCCACGGCTAGACCTCCACGAGCACCGGCAGGATCACGGGCCGGCGCCCCACCTGGTCGCGCCAGAACCGCGCGAGTGCCTGCACACTCGTGCGCCGCACGACCGCCTCGTCGCCCTCCCCGCCGTTGCGGTGCAGCTCGTCGGCGAGGACCTTGGCGGCGTGCTCGAGCATGACCGACTGCTCGGGCTCGTAGATGATCCCCTGCTGGAGCACCCCCGGCTCACCGACGACGCGGGCGTGCTGGTCGACGGTGATGACCGCGATGCAGATGCCCTCGCCCGCGAGGCGCTCACGGTCGCGCAGCACGGCGTTGCCGACGTCGCCCACCCCGAGCCCGTCGACGAACACGACGCCGGGACGGAACGACTCGCCCCGGCGCACCGTGGCGTCCTGGAGAAGGACCGTGTCGCCGTCCTCGCAGACGAAGACCTGGTCGGGGGGCGTGCCGGTCTCGCACGCGATGCGTGCATGCGCGACGAGGTGGCGGTACTCGCCGTGGACGGGGATGAAGTGCTCGGGCCGCACGATGTTGTGGAAGAAGCGCAGGTCGTCGGCGGCGGCGTGCCCGGACACGTGCACGTCGGCGATGCCCTTGTGCACCACGTCGGCACCCTGCCGGAACAGCCCGTTGATCGACCGGTAGATCGCGTGCTCGTTGCCGGGGATGACGCTCGAGGCCATCACGACGGTGTCGCCCGGCTCGAGGCGCACCTGCTTGTGCTGGCCCGCGGCCATGAGCGACAGCGCGGCGTACGGCTCCCCCTGCGAGCCGGTGCAGACGATGACCGTCTCGTGGCGCCCCATCCGGTCGACGGCAGCCATGTCGACGATGTCGTCGTCGCGGTAGTGCAGGTAGCCGAGCTCACGCCCGATCGGCATGTTGCGGACCATCGAGCGACCGACGAAGCACACCTTGCGGTTGACTGCCAGAGCGGCGTCGATGATCTGCTGCACCCGGTGCACGTGGCTCGCGAACGTCGTGACGATGATGCGCCCGCTCGCCTGCCGGAACACCTCCGCCATGGTCCGGCCGATGACCCGCTCCGTGGGCACGTGCCCGGCGGTGTCCGCGCCGGTCGAGTCGGCGAGCAGGAGCGCGACGCCGTCGTCGCCGAGCTGGGCGAGGTGCGGCAGGTCGGTGGGCTTCCCGTCGATCGGGGTCTGGTCGAGCTTGAAGTCGCCGGAGTGGAGGATCGTTCCATGAGGGGTGTGGAACGCGACCGCGAGCCCGTCGGGGATGGAGTGCGCCACCCCGACGAACTCGATGTCGAAGGGCCCCGTCGTGAGGCGCTCGCCCGCCTCGACCTCCCGCAGGTCGGCGTTGACGTCGGGATGCTCCTCGAGCTTGGCGCGGATGAGCCCGAGGGTCAGGCGGGTGCCGTAGACGGGCACGTCGGGGAAGTCGCGCCAGAAGAACGGCAGCGCCCCCATGTGGTCCTCGTGCCCGTGGGTGATGACCACGCAGTGGACGTCGGCCGCGCGGCCCCGCAACGTCGACCAGTCGGGGAGGATGAGGTCGATCCCGTGGTGCTCGGCGTCGGGGAAGATGAGCCCGACGTCGATGAGCGCGATGCGCCCGTCGACCTCGACCGAGGCCATGTTCCGCCCGATCTCGCCGAGGCCTCCGAAGAAGGAGACGCGGACGGGAGGGTGCGCCATCAGGCGGTCACCCCCACCGCCGCGAGCGCGTCGGCGACGACACCCTCGACCTCCTCTTCGGCGTCGGCGAGCGGCGGCCGCACGGGACCGCCGGGCAACCGCAGCTGGCGCAGCGCGGCCTTCAGCGGCACCGGGTTCGTGTCGACGAACAGCGCGGAGAAGAGCGGCAGCAGCGCGAGATGGTGCGCCCGCGCCGCGGCGGGATCCGTGGGGAACGACGCGATCAACGCCGCGAGGCGCTCACCGACGAGGTGCCCGGCCACGCTCACGATCCCCACCGCGCCGACCGCGAGCAGGGGCAGCAGGTCGATGTCGTTGCCGGCGTAGATCTCGAAGGTGTCGGGCGCGTTCGCGTTCACCCAGGCGGCCTTGTCCAGATCCTTGACCGCGTCCTTGACTGCACGGACGCTCGGTGCGGCCTCGTGGATGGCGAGCAAGGTCTCCGGAGCGATCTCGCACGCCGTGCGGCTCGGGATGTTGTAGAGCAGGATCGGCTGCTCGACCGCCCGCGCCACCGCCGTGAAGTGGGCGATGAGGCCCCGCTGCGACGGCCTGTTGTAGTACGGCGTGACGACGAGCAGGCCGTCCACCCCGAGGCCGGCGGCCTCCTCCGCCAGGCGCACCGTCGCGGCGGTGTCGTTCTTGCCGACACCCGCCACCACGGCGGTCCGCTCCCCTACCGCCTCCACCACCGCCGAGAAGAGGTCGAGGGTCTCGTCGTGCGACAGGGTCGGCGACTCCCCCGTCGTGCCGGCCACGACGAGGCCGTCGCTGCCGTGCTCGACAAGATGGGTCGCCAGGCGCTGCGCCCCGTCGAGGTCGAGGTCACGGTCGGCGGTGAAGGGGGTCGCCATGGCGGTGAGGACCCTTCCGAAGATCGGCAAGGCGGATCCTTCGTGGTCGGCAGGTCCGAACGTCAGGAGGCGCAGTATCCCTACTCGGTGGCTGGGGCATGGAATACGGGTGATGTGAGTCTAGCCACAACGTCCCGAGGTCTGTTTGAACGTCCTACCGCTTCGCTGCCTGAGGACGGTTGAACGTCCTACCGCTTCGCTGCTCGAGGACGGTTGAACGTCCTACCGCTTCGCTGCTCGAGGACGGTCGGCGGCGGTCGGCTCGTCGTCGGCGCTGGGCGCCGCCGAGGGGGACAGGCGGAAGGAGACGAGGAAGCGCGCGCCGCCGCGCGGTGCGGGCTCGTAGCGCACCCGCGCACCCATCGCCTCCGCGAGCTCCGCCACGAGCGGCAGGCCGACCCGGGGTCCGCCGCCCTCGTCGGGGGGGTCGAAGAGCCGGTGCGCGGCGGTCGAGGGCACCCCGGGGCCGTCGTCGGTGACGACGAGGACGCCGTGGCCGGCCGTGGTGAGCGCGGTGACCGTCACCGTGGTCCCCGACGGCGTGTGGTCGGCGACGTTCTCCAGCAGGTTGAAGACGATACGGCGCGCCCCCCGCCCGTCGGCGACGACCTTGACGGGCCCTACGTCGATGTTGACGGTGTGGTGGTCGAGGCGCCGGCCGAGCGCCACGACGCTGTCCTCCACGACCCGGCGGAGGACCACCGGCTCGAGGCGCACGCTCGTCTCGTCGAGGACCCCCACGTCGGTCAGCTGGGCCACCTCGGCGTCGAGCTTCGTGACGATCACCCGCAGCCGTGCGGCCAGCCGGCGGCGGTCCTTCTCGGGCAGGATCGCTGCGCTGTCATCGAGCTGGTCGGCGACCTCCTCGAGCTCGCGCAGCGGCGAGCGCACGTCGACGCTGGCCTGCCGGACGAACGACCGCCGGCGCCGGTTGCGCTCGCGGACGGTCTCGGCCTCCTCCCCGGCGAGGGCGATGAGCTCGTGCAACCGGCTCGCGTACGTGGCCGACAGGTAGCCCACCGAGATGACCCCGGCGATGCTGACGAGCAGGATCACGACCCGCTCCCCGAGGTCGGGGCGGTGCAGGAGCGCCGGGTGCAGTCCGAGCTCCTCCAGGCCGAGCTGGAGAACGGCGAGCAGGCAGGTGAACACCGTGAACGCGTAAGCGGCCTTGGGCCCGAGCAGGATGCCCGCGCTCACCACGACGATCGTGTAGAGCATGATGAGACCGGACCCCGTGCCACCCAGGAACGCCACCGCTCCCCCGAGGACCAGGGCGTCGGCCAGGAGCGAGGCGATGACCGCGGTGCGCGGGTAGGCGACCGACTTCTTGAAGTAGGCGGTCGTCACGACGGCGAGAACCGGCACGCCGAGGGCGAGCGGCCACACCTCGCTGCCGAAGATCCCGAACAGCACCCCGACGGCGATGAAGTACGCGGCTCCGCCGACCGCGCGGACGAGGCCGAACCGGCGCAGGAGCACGTCGTCGGGGGTCGGGATGCGCTGCCGGCGCGGTGGCGGGAAGGCCTCCGGAGCGGTCGTCATCCCCCCGATGCTACGCGTCCGAGGCTACCCTGCGGGCCTCGGCCGCCCGTTCGGCGTCGAGGCGCTCGAGGTGGCCGGGCGTGTAGTCGACGAACCGCATCATGTCGGCCACGGCCGGGTGGCCCGCCTCCGTGCCGATGAGCGTGTGCATCCGCTGAGCGATCCGCCGGTAGGAGGGATGGCCCTGAGGGCCGCTGCGCAGCTCGATGAGCTGCATCGCGGCGCGGGCGTTCAGCTGCAGGCTGTAGCGGACCTTCCACGCGAAGCCCACCGCGTACGGGGACTGGCGCGGCAGGTCGGGACGCAGCCGCTCCCACAGCTCCGCCTGCCGACCGAGGGCGCGGTGCCAGACGTCCTCCACGCCCGCCGCGACGAGCTCGGGCGGGGTGTCGTAGCCGTGGCGGGGGCTGAGCTCCTGCCAGTCGATCGTGAGCATGCGGTGCCGCTGGAGATCGCGGAATGCCCCGTAGTCACTGCACACGTCGAAGCGGTACCACACCCGCTCGAGAGCCCGGCCCGGCTTGTGCCGGCGGTTGCGGCGGTCACCGACGTACGCCCGCACGACGCGCAGACGCTCGGTCTCGGGCATCGCGCGGACGACCTCGCGCAACTGTCCTTCGGGCAGGTGGCTGTGCGGGTAGAGCATCCCCGTCACGAGCTCCACCTCGGCGTCGGGGCTGTAGGCGACCAGGGTGACCTCCTCCGCCGGAGCGGGCGGCACCCCCGCGAGCAGCTCCTCGGCGAGCGCGCGGCTGTCCGCGCGCGTCCGGGCGAGGTAGCGCGCCCACACCTCGCCGCGGTCCGGGCGGTCGACCCGCGTGAGGAACGACGGGATGACCTGGCGGAGCTCGGCGAGGAGTGCGTCGCCGACCGCGCGGGCCTCCGCGAGCTCGTGTCCGCGCAGCCGCAGCAGCAGCTGCTCGTAGGCCTGGCCGCTCGCGAAGACGCCGACGTTCGACACCGTCGCGGCCGGCAGGACACCGCGGAGCAGGTCGCAGACCTTCGCGGTCGTGGCGTTGCGGTAGACGACCTCGGAGGTCGTCTCGTCCCGGGGGAACTCCGCCTCGACCCAGCTGCGCACCGGTTCGAACATCGCGGAGTAGCCGGCGAAGACGGCGTCGAGCGCTTTCGTGTAGGCGTCGCTGTGGGGACTCGCCGCGATGTCGGGGTCGCGGTAGTAGCGGTAGCGCCCACCGGGCCGGTCGTCGTAGCGCATGTACCGGGTGGACTGCTCGAGGTAGGCGGCCAGCCGGCCCCATTCGAGGACCTTGGTGAGCAGGTTCGAGGCCTGCTCCACGGCGACGTGGGCGCCGCCGAGCTGGGCGACCGAGTCGTCGCCGTACTCGACGAACACCCGCTCGTACAGGCGCGCCGCCCGACCGGCGTCCGCCCGAGCGGGGGGCTGCGGGGCGCCCTCGGCCGGCGCGAGGTCGTCGGCGAACTCGTCGAGCAGCAGGCGGCGCAGGCTCTTCGGCGACCGAGAGTAGCGCGCGAAGAGCGCGCCCTTCACGACCTCGGGCATGTTCGTGAGGGCGAAGACCGGCCGGCTGGTGTTCGTGACGTGACGGCGGAGGACCGCCTGCTCGGCGTCGGTGAAGGACTCCTCGGCGTACGCGTGGGTGTGCACGCCCGCAGGCTACAATCCGGTGGTCTATGGAACCCCTCCGGTCGCCACTGCGGTTGGGGGAGGAGGCTGCACTGGCCTTGCACGAGCCCGATCTCTCGGCGGGCCAGGTCACCGACCTCCTCGTCGCGCTCGTGCGCGACCTCGGACTCGCGAAGGCGGTCTACGAGCCGGCCGGAGGCGGCACCACGCCGCCGGAGGAGGGCTTCGTGCCCGCGCCGGTGCACCGGGGGTCGGCGAGCTCGGGCAGGCCCGACCTCGCGGGCATCCTGTGGTACCGGCCGTGCGGTCCGGAGGTGGGGCGCCACGTCGAGTCGCTCGCGGCGCACGCGAGCCTCGCCCTCGGCGCCGTCGCCGACCGGCAGGAGATGGTCCGGCGCGAGGACAGCGTCCGGCGGATCGCCGAGAAGCTGCAGGACTCACTGCTGCCCCCGCTGCCCGAGCTCGAACAGACCCTGCTCGCCGTGGAGTACCGGGCCGCCGGGCGCGACACCCGCGTGGGCGGTGACTTCTACGACGTCTTCCCCATGCCCGACGGCCGGGTGCTCATCGTGGTCGGCGACGTCATGGGCAAGGGGGTGGAGGCGGCCAGCCGCACCTCGCGGATCACGCAGACGCTGCGGGCCCTCGCCATGCAGGGCCTCGGCCTCGACGAGCTGCTCGCCCGCGTCGACGAGCAGGTCAGCTTCCAGGACCCCGACATCATGGCGACCGTCTGGTGCGGCCTCTACGTGCCGGCGACCGGCGAGCTCGTCTTCGCCTCCCTCGGTCACCCTCCGGCGCTGCTCATGCGCGAGAGCGCGAGCGACCCTGTCCACCTCGCGCTGCAGGGCCTGCCCCTCGGCCTCCGCGGGTTGTCCGAGGAGCCACCGGAGTGCCGTGACCGCCGCCTCGCGCCCCGCGACCTGCTCGTGCTCTACACCGACGGGGTCATCGAGAGCAGCGGCGACGTCATCGCCGGCCTCGAGGCCCTCCACACCGCGGTGCGCGCCCGCCGCGACGAGCCGCTCCACCTGCTCGTCCGGGACTCGCTCGACGAGCTGCTCGCCCAGGGGGGCCACACCGACGACGCGGTCATGCTCCTGCTGCGCCGCCGCTGAGTTCGCGGAGCGGAGCGCCGCCTCGCTGCGCTTTCCCACCTCACGGTCCCGTCCGTTAGGCTTGCGCCCTCCATGCGCCCGTCGGGACAGGTGAGGACCCCGTTGACGAGCCCGCCGTGTCCGGCACGGGTTCTCCCACGGCATGGCCTTCCGGGGCTGGCCCTGCCGGGAGTCGCGGCGCCGAACCTGCTCGACCCCCGCGGGCCCGCCGCCGCGGACATCGCCGTGCTGTGGTGGGTGCTGCTCGCCGTCGGCGGGGCGGTCTTCGTCGGCGTCGCCGTCCTGCTCGGGGTGGCGTCGGTGCGCCGCCGCACGCAGGACGTCGCGAAGGACGCGCTCACGGGCGAGGGCTTCGTCGGCGGCGGCAACGTCCTCGTCGTGGTCGGCGGGATCGCGTTCCCCGCGGCCGTCGTCGTGGGCCTCATGGTCGCCACGGTCGTCACCGCCGAGCGCGTCGCCACCGTGGGCAACCCCGCGGAGCCGTTCGTCGTCGAGGTCACCGGCCACAAGTTCTGGTGGGACGTGCGCTACCCCGACCACGGCATCCGCATCGCCAACGAACTTCACCTGCCCGTGGGCCAGCCGGTGGAGGTGGTGGTCACCTCCGCGGACGTCATCCACAGCATCTGGGTGCCCCAGCTCGGCGGGAAGATCGACATGAACCCCGGCCACGTGAACATCCTGCGCCTCGTGGTCGACGAGCCCGGCGAGTACCGCGGGCTGTGCACCGAGTTCTGCGGCATCCAGCACGCCCGCATGCACTTCGTCGCGGTGGCGCACGAGCAGGACGACTTCGCGCGCTGGCTCGCCGACCATGCCGACCCCCCCGACGAGCCCGACGACGCAGGCGCCCTCGCGGGCCGCGACGTCTTCATCGGCGCCGGGTGCGGGGAGTGCCACACGGTCACGGGGGTGAGCCCCCGAAACGACAGCTACCCCGACCTCACCTTCCTCGCCGAGCGCCGCACGATCGCGGCGGGGATCCTTTCGAACAACCGCGGCACGCTCGGCGGCTGGGTCCTCGACCCGCAGGGCCTGAAGCCCGGCAACCGCATGCCGCCCGCCAACCTCACCGGGCAGGAGCTGCAGGACCTGCTCGACTACCTCGAGACGCTGCGGTGAGCGGGACGTGACGACGACCCGGGTCGACGTCGACCGCCTCCAGCGCCTGTGGGACGCCCCGCCGACCCTCCTCGGCTGGCTCACCATGGTCAACCACAAGACGATCGGCAAGCGCTTCCTCGTGACGGGCGCGGCGTTCTTCGTCCTCGGCGGGATCTTCGCACTCGTCATGCGGGTGCAGCTGGCGCTGCCCGAGCTCGAGATCCTCGATCCCCAGGTCTACAACGAGCTGTTCACCATGCACGGCGTCACGATGGCGTTCCTGTTCATCGTGCCGGTCCTCGAGGGCTTCGCCATCTTCATCCTGCCGCTCATGGTGGGCGCCCGGGACCTGCCGTTCCCGCGGCTGACCGCCTTCGGCTACTGGGTGTACCTCCTCGCCGGGGTCTTCATCTTCTCGAGCGTGTTCGTCGGCGCGGTGCCCGACGGCGGCTGGTACGCCTACGTGCCGTTCACCGGCCCGGAGTTCACGCCCGGCCTGTCGATGGACTTCTGGCTGCTCGGCATCACGTTCCTCGAGATCTCCGCGATCGGCGCCGGCATCGAGATCGCCGCGCTGCTGGTCAAGAACCGCGCGCCGGGCATGACCATCGCGCGCATGCCGCTGTTCGCCTGGTCGATGCTCGTCACCGCGTTCATCATCATCTTTGCGTTCCCGACGCTCATCGTCGGCTCGATCCTCCTGGAGGTCGAGCGCAAGATCGGCGCCCCGTTCTACAACCCTGATCTCGGCGGCAACGAGATCCTCTGGCAGCACCTGTTCTGGTGGTTCGGCCACCCCGACGTCTACATCTGGCTCCTGCCGGGCGTGGGGATCATCTCGATGATCGTGCCCACGTTCACGCGCACGCCGCTGGTCGGCTACACGTGGGTCGTCGCGTCAACGGTCGTGTCCGGCGTGCTGTCCTTCGGCGTCTGGGTGCACCACATGTTCACCGTCGGGCTGCCGCTGCTGTCGATCAGCTTCTTCGGGGGTGCGTCGCTGGTGTTCGCCCTCCCCAGCGGCGTGCAGGTGTTCTCCTGGATCGCCACCATCTGGCGGGGCAGCATCCGCTGGGCCACCGCGATGCTGTTCGCCGTCGGGACGCTGCTCACTTTCACCTTCGGCGGCATCAGCGGGATCATGCTGGGTGTGGTGCCCTTCAACTGGCAGGCTCACGACACGCACTTCGTCGTCGCCCACTTCCACTACGTGCTCATCGGCGGCTCGGTCCTGCCCATGTTCGCCGGCGCGTACTACTGGTGGCCCAAGCTCACCGGGCGGATGCTGTCCGAGCACCTCGGACGATGGCATTTCTGGCTCTTCGTGATCGGGCTCAACCTCACGTTCTTCCCCCTCCACGTCCTCGGCTTCCTCGGCATGCCGCGGCGCGTCTACACCTACCTCGAGGGCCTCGGCTGGGGCCCGCTGAACCTCCTCGCGACCATCGGCGCGTTCCTCACCGCCGCGGGCGTCCTCGTGTTCCTCGTCAACGCCGTGGTGAGCCAGCGCCGGCCCGTCGCCGACCCCGATCCCTGGGGCGCGGGCACCCTGGAATGGGCGGGGCCGACGTTGCCGCCGTCGTACAACTTCGCCATCTCCCCCGTCGTGCGGTCGCGCTACCCGCTCTGGGAGCAGGAGTCGATCGAGGCCGACGACGAGCTGACGCGCCGGTGGACCGTGCCGCTGGCCGACCCGCTGGAGGACGAGCGCGAGATCCTCGTGACCTCCGAGATCGACGCGGAGCCCCAGACCGTCGCGATCCTGCCGCAGCAGTCGGTGTGGCCGCCGACGGTGGCGGTCACGCTCGCGGTGGCGCTGACCGGCGTCCTGGCCGACATCTACTGGATCGCCTCGCTCGGGCTCGTCGCGTCGGTCGCCGGTGCGGTGGCGTGGGCGTGGTCGCGAAAGGACTTCGCTGCGATCACCTACCCGCAGAGCCCCATGGCTCGGCAGACGGGGGGCCTGTCCGATGAGCGCTGATCCCGCGCTCGACGCCGGCCCCGAGGAGATCCGCGCGGGCCGGGCGATCGAGCCCCGCCCGCTCGCGTGGTGGGGGATGATGCTCACCCTCGCGGTGATCGCCACCATGTACGGCGCCATGTACTTCAGCTACTTCTACATCCGCATCGGTGTCACCCGCTGGCCGCCCGACGGCATCGCTCCACCCGCTCTCGGCCTCCCGGCAGTGTCGGCCGCCGCCCTGCTCGCCAGCGCCATCGTGCTCTGGGGCGGTCTGCGGCGGTCCCACCGCGGCGAGCTCGGCGCGGAGCGGTTCGGTCTCCTGAGCGCGCTCGTGCTCGCCGGTGCCTCTGTCGCCCTGCTGCTGCTCGACTGGACCCGCGCGGGCTTCGGCGTCGACGTGCACAGCTACGCGGCCCTGTACTACGTGCTGCCGGCGATCCACGCGGTGGTCCTCGCCATCGGCATGCTCATGGCCGTGGTGCACCTCGCCCTGTCGTTCCGTCCCGAGGACCTGCCGCGGCGCGCCGTCGGCCTGCGGGCCCTCGGCGCCTACTGGTACCTCGTCGCCCTCGGCGGCGCCCTGCTCACCGCCGTCGTCTACGGCACCCCGCACGTCTGGCCGGTGGCGTGACGGATCAGAAGACGCGCAGCCCGCGACTGCCGGGGTGGCTCCCGCTGTGGTTCGGGGTCGCCGGCGGTCAGGCCGCCTGGGCGGTGGCCGTGCTCGTCGCCTACCCGACAGTCGCCGCGGTCTGCAACGCCGACGCCTCGCGGGTGTGGGTCCACCTCGTCCGCTGGACGGCTCTTGGGGTAGCCCTGGCGGCCACCGCGATCGCCTACCGATCCTGGCGCGCCGCGCAGGCCGCCGGCGACGACGTCCCGCCCGGCCTGGTGAACCGCGTGCGGTTCATGGGCCTCGGAGGGGTGCTCCTGTCGGGGGCGGGCGCCTTCCTGCTCTTCGTCGAGGACATCGCGACGTGGGTGATCCACCCGTGCCTGTAACCGCCGACCCGCTGCCCCTGCTCGGCGTCGCCCTCGCCGGCGGCGCGTACGCGCGCGGGACCGTGCGCCTCTGGCAGCAGGTCGGTCGCGGCCGGGTCGTGCGCCGCGGTCACGCCGTCGCGTGGGCCCTCGCCAGTCTGGCGCTGCTGGCCGCGTTCGCCGGCCCGGTCGAGGCGCTGTCGGGCCGCGTGCTCACCGCCCACATGGTCCAGCACCTCCTGCTCACCCTCGTCGCCGCGCCGCTCCTCGCGCTGTCCGCGCCGACCCTGCCGCTTCTCGCCGGCGTTCCGCACCCGCTGCGGCGGCCGGCGGCCCGTGCGCACGCCCGCCTGCGGGCGCTTCGGTCGTGGACCGCGCACGGGGTGTGGCCGTTCGCGGTCGTCGGCGTCTACGCGGTGACGGCCTGCCTGTGGCACCTGCCGGGGCCGTACCAGGCGGCCGTCGCCAACGACCTCGTCCACGCCGCCGAGCACGCGTCGATGCTCGGCGCGGCGGTCCTCCTGTGGTGGACCGTCCTGCAGTCGGGGCGCCGCAGCGCGTTCGGCTACGGCACGGGGATCGCCGTCGTCTTCCTCACCGCGCTCCAGCATGCCGCGCTCGGTGGGCTGCTCACGCTCGCACCGACCCCGCTCTACCCCGCGTACGGCGCCGGGCCGGCCCCCGGGGGGATGACGCCGCTCGCCGACCAGCAGCTGGCCGGGACGCTCATGTGGGCGCCGAGCAAGATCCTGCACGGCGTCGTGGTCGTGATCCTCGTGGTCGCCTGGCTGCGCGACGTCGACGCGCGCAGCCGCCGGCGGGAGGCGGAGCTGTCCCGTGGGGCGTAGCCCCTCCCTCACGGCCCGCTCCGCCCGCTCGCTGCGGGCCTGGCTCACCGTCGGGCTCGTCGTGACCGCGTGCGCCGGCGGGCAGCAGGTCACTCCCCCGGGCCTGCAGGTCCCCGGCGACCCCGAGCTCGGGCGCGCCGCCCTCGCCGAGTACGGGTGCATCGCCTGCCACGCCATCCCCGGAGTGCGCGGCAACCACACCGAGGTCGGTCCCCCGCTCGCCGGGTTCGCCCGGCGGCGGGTGATCGCCGGCCGACTGCCGAACACCCCCGCCAACGTCGCCGCGTGGGTCGAGAACCCCCAGGCGGTCGACCCGGGAAACGCGATGCCCGACCTGGGGGTGACACCCGAGGACGCCGAGCACATCGCCGCGTACCTCTACACCCTCCGGTAGGCGCGTTGCGGCGGCAACCCGCCACGCCCGCGCCCCGGGCTGGCGGCGCTGGGACCGCTAGCCCCGTCGCCCCGCCCGCCCGCCCGCCGGGGCGCGGGCGTGGCGGGTTGCCGCCGCAACGCGCCTACCGGAGGGTGTAGAGGTACGCGGCGATGTGCTCGGCGTCCT
>DATLGH010000068.1 GCA_035540635.1 Egibacteraceae bacterium
CCACGACATCCGCGGCCTGCTCGGCCTCGACACACCCCTGTTCAGCCGATGACCGCGTCCATCACACACCGTCACCACCCACGCCCTCCCAACGACACCGAACCTGACCACACCAAGGTCAACGAGCGTGGCTGACAACACCAGCGGAGCTGCGCAAGGTCGAGCATGCCCGTGGCCGCGGCGACGGAGTGGTCGACGACGCCGCTGCGCAGCATCCGCAGCAGGACGTACTCCTTGATCGACACCCAGCGCGCGGCGTCCCGCCACACCTGCGGTTCGTGCGCGCGGAACCACCGGAGCTTCGCCAGAGGAGCCATCGGCTGGACCGGTGTGCCCGTGCGCCGGTAGACCTCGGCGCCGACGCCGGCCCGCAGGGCTCGCGCCTCCTCGGCCGCCCGGTTGTCGGCGTACGTCACGACGGGGGTGAGCGGGGTCGTCGCCGCGTCGAGGGCGAGCAGGGTGTGCATGGCCGAGCTGAGCGCGACGCCGGCGACGGCGGCGCCGCCGGAACGGGCCGCGGCGACGACCTCGCCGAGCACCGCGGTCACGGCCGCGAGGACGCCGTCGGGGTCGAGCTCGGCCCGCCCGGGGGCCGGCGCGTGCAGCGGATACTCGCGGCCGGCCGCCGCGAGAAGGTTGCCGTCCCGGTCGTAAGCGGCGGCCTTCGCGGTCGTCGTGCCGATGTCGACCCCGATGACCGCCTCGCTGCCCGCCCGGGCGGTCACCGGCTCGCCCCCATTCGGGGCTCATCCCCGGCTCCGCCCGGCGACGCCGGTGTCACGCTGGTGCCTCCGAGGTGTTGGCCGGCTAGCCGGCACCTTAGGCCACCGAGGCCTGCCTGGGAAGCCACCCGGCCGCGTGCGGCCCCGGAAAGCCGCACCGACCCGGCCTCGAGGGAGGGCCGGGCCGGCGGGCGCCGTCGCGTGCCAGCCGGGGGCCCTCACCCCGTCGCCTTGACGCAACAATCCCGCGTACGGGCGAAGCCGTCGCGCCCGGCGAAGGACCCATGTTGACCGAATCCGCGCATACGCGTTACGCTCGGCCCGGCGGCGTGGAGGCGGGCTGGTTCTTGCCTGTGGGGTGGGTCATGGTCGAGGAGTCAGAGAGGTCGGCGGGCGGCGAGGGTCCCGACGTGCGCTTCGAGGCGACCGTCCTTGCGCCTGACGCCGGCGTGAGCGCGTTTGCGGTGGCCGAGCGGGTCGCGGAACTCGACCTCGACCGCATCCCCGATCCGGAGGGCGGCGTGCGCCTGCTGATCGACGTCGACGAGTGCGTCGCGCTGCTCGATCGGGGCTTCGAGGTTCGGCTGCGCCGGGCCGTCCCCGTGCGGCCGCTCGACCCGCAGCTGATCGCCGGCGACGACGAGGTCCAGGCGTGGTTCGACGAGCGTGTGGCCGGCACCGAGGAGGGGCAGGCGACCTGATGTACCGCACCGTCGCCCAGCTGAACAATCTCATGGGTCAGCTCGCCGGGTTCTTTCCGCAGATCGTCACGCGCCTGCGGATGCCCGAGCCGTCGGTGGAGGGCCGGACGGTCTACGCGTTGCGCCTGCGTGCGGGCGGCGGTGGCGCCCGGCGGGGAGTCCTCCTCGTCGGCGGCACCCACTCCCGCGAGCTGATGAACCCCGACCTCCTCGTCGAGCTGGCCGTCGACCTCGTCGTCAGCTGCGTGACAGGCAACGACGTGACGCTTGGCCGGCGTACGTGGCCGGCGGGGGACATCAAGGTCATCCTCGAGACCCTGGACCTCTACCTGCTGCCGTGCAGCAACCCCGACGGACGCATCTACGTCATGAACGTCGACGACATGTGGCGCAAGAGCAGACGCGACAACCCCGGCACGCCGTGCGACGGCGTCGACCTCAACCGCAACCTCGACTTCATGTGGGGCGTCACGCAGGGGCAGACTTCCTGCTCTCCATGCAGCGACGTCTACGCCGGACCGTCCGCCTTCTCCGAGCCGGAGACCCGCAACGTCAGGCATCTCCTCGACACGTACCGCATCGACTGCTTCGCGGACGTGCACTCCTACTCCGAGCTCATCCTCTACCCGTGGGGTCACGCGCCGACGCAGACGACCGATCCCTCGCAGCGGTTCACCTCACTGCCGACCGGCACCTGCCAGCCGATCGGCCGCCCCCATCAGGAATACATGCCCCCTCAGGACCTCCAGCGCTTCCAGACGGTCGCGCAGCGCATCGTCGACGCGATCGCCGCCGTGCGCGGTCGGGCCTACACGCCGCAGTCGAGCCTCGGGCTGTACGCCACCACGGGCACGCACAGCGACTACGCCTACAGCCGCCACATCGCGAACCCGGCGCTGCGCAAGGTGTACGGCTACACCTTCGAGACCGGCCCGTGGATGGGCAATGTCCCGGACTCCTTCCATCCCCCCGACCCGGCGCCGATCAAGGAGGAGGCCGAGTCGGGCCTCATCGCGCTCATCCAGCAGTGCATCTGTGCGATCGAGCTGATCGGAGCACGATTCCTCGGCCGCGAGGACGAGGTCGGGGTGCTGCGCCGGGTGCGCGACCAGGTGTTCGCGACGACACCCGCCGGCCGTGACTGGATCGCGCTGTACGAACGCGTCCAGACTCCGCTGACCGCCGTCGTCCTCGAGGATGAGGGATTGGCTCGCCGGGCGGCGGACGTGCTCGCACGCGCGGGCGACGTGTTCGCCGACGAGGAGGCTGCCGTCCCCCCCGACGTCGTCGACGAGGCCCTGACGATCCTGCGCCAGCTCGAGGACCGGGCGCCCACCGACGAGGTCCGCGCCGACCTCCGCTCCCTGCGCCCGGTGCTCGAGCAGGCCGCGGACCGGTCGACCTCGGACATCGTGGAAAGGCTCATGGCTCGCGGTCCGCAAACCGGCGGGCAGACAGCCGAGTAGCCGCACGACGAAGCCGACGCTCCGCGCGCTCGTCAGCATCTGCGCTCGGCTGAACCGCGACCTGGTCGAGCCGCGCCGGCCACCCGACCTCCCGCTCCCGCGGTTCGAGCGACCCTGTCGTGTCACCCGTGCGGTCGGGCTCAGGGGTGCGTCATGACCCGGCGAAGTTGCGCGATATAGCACTCGGCGAAGCAGCGTGCGGCGTCGGGGCCGAACTGCGGGTGGCGGTAGCGGAACGCGAGATGGAGCCGGTCGTTGAGCGTGACCGCCCCGATGGACAGACCCGCGGGCATCCTGGCCGGGGCGGAGAACCAGCACTCGACCGTCTCGCCGCCGTCGCCGAACGAGGGGGACTCCGTGATACGCCCGAGGTTGGAAAGGACGACCGTGTCGGTGAACCGCTGGTCGAGGCGGTCTATCAGGGCCTGCTTGACCCGTAGGGGCATGAGCCACGACCAGCTCAGGAGCTCCAGGAGGGACGTGCCCAGGCCACTGCGCTTCTTCCTTGTGGTCTGGGCGGTCACCGCGGCGAGGGTCGCCGCCGCGCTCGTCCGCCGGCGGGGGGTCGTGGTCACCCTCGCAGGCAGAGCGAAGTTGCCCACCATCTCGTTGCGCAGATCCTTCGGGCGCAGGTTTGACGGCACCAGCACGGTGATGCGGCGGCAGGCACGCCGGTGGCGGCTGTTCCAGGCCGCGACCGCGAGATGCAGGGCGGCCACCAGCCGGTCGTTGACGGTGCCGGCATGCTTGCAATCGGCGAGGCGCCGGGTCTCCTCCGCGCTCAGACCGACGTGATGGAAGCCGTACCCGGGGATCTCGCGACCCTGATGGCGGGCGAGACGGGCGGGAGGCGCGACCAGCTCGCGCAGCCTCTCCACCAGCGCCAGGTAGCGGTGCACTTTCATGGACGCATCGGCTGCGGCGTGGCCTCCCATGAGGTCGCGGGCCGCCAGCAGGTCCACCCTGGGAAGGGGGTCGGGGTCACCGGCGTAGGCGCGGGCGATCGACTGCAGCAGGCGCAGGGCGCCGAATCCGTCGGTGGCCGCGTGGTGCAGCGTCAGCATGAGGATGTCTCCCTCACGCTGCCGCAGCAGCAGAACGCGCAGGGGAGGCGACGTCGCAAGGGAGATCGGCGTGCTGTGCAGCCGCGCCCTGGCCGAGGCTGCGTCGTCGTCGTCCTGACTACCCTGAAGCGGATCGACGTCGACGCCGAGCGGGATTTCCCAGTAGTGGCGGTTCCATGCTCGCTGCGACGCCGCCTCGCGGGCTCGGGCCATGGGGTGGCGCCGTAGCGCCTCGTCCACGGCCTTCCGCAACCGGGGCTCGTCGAGGTGGCCGGTTACCCGCACCTCCAGCTGGACGCTCCACGGCTCCTCGGGGGTGTCGAGCAGGTGGACGACCTCGTCCACCAGGTTGAACGACAGGCGCTGGACGCCTTCCTCGGTGTCGGGCAGCAGCCTGGCGCGGAGGCGGTCGAGAGCCACGTCGGCCGCATCCGCCCCTTCGGGAAGTGCGTTGAGGAACTCATCGAGCAGGTCGGCGTCGACCTCGATGGTCTCGCCCGCAGTCGGGCAGCGCTCGCCGCTGTGCTGGCGGTGCGGCAGGCTGAGCACGTCGGTGACCGCTCCCGCGACGTTGTGCACGGCCACGCGCCAGAAGGCGTAGCGGGCCGTCCCGTCTTTGGTGAACCTCACCGGGGAGTACCGGTCGACGTGCGCGAGGAGGCGTCCGCGCTCCCAGACGAAGTGGACGCTGTTCTCGGCTACGGCCTGCCGGTAGGAGACCGCGCCCGGGTGGAAGATCCGCCCGACCGCGTTGTCGCGTTGAAAGCGCTCGCTGGCCTCGAGCTCGCGCAGGAACGCGGCCTGGTCAGGTCCCGCCGATGGACCCGACCCCTGCAGGTGTGTGGCCGCCGCCTCAGAACTCACGGTCGCATTCTAACGAGCACCGGCGGTCAGCCTGCGCGCTGCTCGAGGACCGCGGTGGTCAGGGTGATGGTTCGCCCGCAGGAGGAGGCGAAACGAGCCGGACGTCGGCGATCGGCCCCCCAGCCCGGGCGTCACCTTCATGGGGAATGCCGCTGGGCCGTCCTGCGCGAGGAGGTCAGCGGAGGCGGACGGGAATCGAACCCGCCAGAGCGACCGAGTCACTCTCATCGGTTTTGAAGACCGTGGGGCCCACCAGGAACCCAGACACCTCCGCGCACCACGATAGCGGGCTCAGCAACGGCCCCCGGGCTTGGGCCGGTTGGGGATCGAGGGGTCGACGACCTCGATGTGGACGTGGGGCCAGCTCGGCTCGGCGGTGTGGTCGTCGACCTGCGACGGCAACGGCAGCGGCGTCGGCCCCCCGGCGATGACGGTGACGCCCGCCTCCACCCGCTCGCCGGCGGTGACCCGCACGCCGTTGATGTGGAGCACCTTGACCTCCCAGCCGGGATGCGCGTCGGGCTCGATGACGGCGTAGTCGTCGCTGTACTTGCAGTACAGCACGTAGGTCCCCGCGCGGCGGACCGTGCCGGTGACCGGGGCGCGGATCTCGACGTGGGGGTCCGACACGATGTCGGCCGCCGTCTGCGCGCCCGTGCCGCGGTCGCGGGTCTCGAGCACGACCGGGTTGACCGCGCTCGCGGTGATGTCCATGTGCCGGGCGCCGTCGTGGTTGGACTCGTGGAAGCCCACCCGCTCGACGCGCGCCGAAGGGTGCCGCAGCACCACGCCGCCGACGGTGGCGAACGGCGACCAGGCCGTCTCCACCACGACCCGCGGCCTCGGGGGCGGGGGCGGCGGCGGAGGCGGTGGCGGCGGGTCCGTCGCAGGCGGGGCCGGTGGCGGCGGTAGCGGGTCCGTCGCAGGCGGGGCCGGGACCTCGGGTGGAAGGGTCGCGGGCGGTGACTCCACGGACGGGACCTGAGCCGGCACCTCCGGGACCTCCGCCACAACGGCGGGCCCGGGCGCCGCCGCGCCGGCCGACGCGGCGAGCTCGCCAAGGTCGTCGCCGGAGTCCGTGCCGGCCGCCGGCACGCAGGTGCCGAGCAGCAACAGCAGGCTCACCGTTGCTGCGGCGCGAAAGACCGCAGTGCGCGTCACAGCGGCCAGGGTAGGGGCTCGCTTCGCCGGCGCCTACCCCCCGCCCGGCTCACGCTGTCGGGACTGCGTAATCCCAGCGGTGACGCAGTCCCGACACCCGCGCGGCCGCGGACCCCGATGAGGTGTACCCGCCTCGCGACACGAGCGCGTGACCGTGTGCCAAGATGGCCTCGGTCGCCGTGCACCTCGCGTTTGTGGGAGCGAGCCGCGGGCAGGAGGTGGGATATGGAGTACTGGCAGGGCCCGGCGCGTTGGATCAACACCTTGCTGCTCGTCATCGTCGGGTTCGTGGGTTTCGCGACCCTCTTCGACCTCCTCGGGGCGCGCGAGGAGAACATGATCGTGCGGTTCGTCGGCACCGTGGCGGGCTTCTTCCTCGCACCCTTCGAGGGCATGTTCGAAGACCAGGAGTTCCTCCTCACCGCGATCATCGCCGTGCTCGGTTACAGCCTGCTTGCCGGCATCGCCCTCGCGCTCACCAGGAGCGTGCAGGCGACCCGCCGTGAGAAGGTCGCGCGCCGGGGGCGCGATGTCTACCCACCGGCCGACCTTCCCGGCGAGATCTACCGCGAGGACGACATCACCCGTCGCCTGTAGTCACCGGGGCGGGGCCGCTAGCCTGGCGGTATGGGACCTCTCGTGCACTGGGTCGCCGACCCGCCCGCGTTGCGCAGGCCGGTGCTCATCGTGTCCATGGAGGGATTCGTGGACGCCGGAGCGGTGGCTGCCGCGGCGTCGCTGTTCCTGCGCCATCGCTGGCAGTCCACGCTCGTCGCGCGCTTCGACCGCGACGCGCTGCTCGACTACCGCGCGCGCCGGCCGACCGCGGTCGTCGACAGCGGGGAGGTTCGCCGCGTCGAGTGGCCCGAGCTCGAGCTCTACGCCGCCACGGTCGACGGTGCGCGCGACGCCCTGCTCCTCGTCGGCCCCGAGCCCGACATGGCCTGGCAGGCCTTCTTCGACGCCGTCGCCGACGCGTGCGCGCGCCTCGGCGTGGAGCTCGTCGTCGGCCTGGGCGCCTATCCGGCGGCGGTACCGCACACCCGCCCCGTGCGGATCCTGCAGGCAGGCAACAGCGTGGCCGGCGCGACGCTGCCCGACATCGGCAAGATCACGAGCTACACCGGACCGGTCGGAGCCGGCACCGCGCTGCAGGCGCGGCTGGGCGAGCGCGGGATCGCCGCCGCCGGTCTCTGGGCCGAGGTCCCCCACTACGTCGCCGGGTCCCCGAACCCGACGGTGGTTCTCGCGCTCGTCCGGGCGGTCCTCGGCGTCCTCGGCACGGCGGTCGACACCACCGAGCTCGAGGCGGCGACCAAGCTCCACCGAGAGCAGATCGACGAGGCGGTCACCGCCCACCCCGAGGCCGCGGGGATGGTGGCGGCACTCGAGCGCCACGTGGACGCCGGCGAGGAGGAGGCCGAGCTAGCGAGCGGCGAGGACATCGCCGCGGAGATCGAGCGCTTCCTGCGCCAGCAGGACTAGCCGGCGCGTCACGCGGCCTCGACGGGCAGGTTGGCGAGCTTCACCGTCCCGTGCGCGACGAGGCGCTCGTCGGCGTCGGTCACGAGGACCTGCCACAGCTGCAGGCGCCGGCCCCGCTGCAGCGGGGTCGCGACCGCGGTGAGCTCACCGGCCCGCACGGCGTGGAGGAAGTCGGTGTGGTTGGCGACCCCCACCGCGACGGCGCGCCCGTCGAGCCACAGGTTCGCCCCGATGCTCGCGGTGTGCTCGACCAGCGTGGCGTACACCCCGCCGTGCACGACCCCTCCGGGCTGGAAGAGGTGCTCCCCGACGGTCAGGCGCGATGCCGCCCGGTCGGCGGACCCCTCCGCCATCTCGATGCCGATGAGCTTGTCGAAGGGGCTGTCGAACCGCGCCCGTTGCTCGGCGGTCATCTCCACTGATGGGGTCCTTTTGTTCGGGCCGGGTGCAGCCTATGCGCCGGGGAACGTAGCCTGGCGGGCATGAGCGACACCACTGTGACGCGTGACGTGACCGAGGCCGGCTTCGCCGCCGAGGTGCTCGAGACGAGCCGCTCGCGCGGCGTCGTCGTGGACTTCTGGGCGCCCTGGTGCGGGCCGTGCCACCAGTTGGCCCCGGTCCTCGAGCGGGTGGCCGCGCGCTATACGGGTGACGTCGACCTCGTGAAGGTGAACGTCGACGAGGCCCCCGACCTCGCCCGCCGCTACCGCGTCCAGGGCATCCCGTCGGTGAAGGCGTTCCGGGACGGAGGGGTCGTCGCCGAGCTCACGGGTGTGCAGCCGGAGGCGGTCATCGAGCGCCTATTCGCGGGTGTGGCGCCGACGGCGGCGGACCGGCTCGTCGCCCAGGCCGGGCGCGCGTCCGGCGAGGAGCGGGAGCGGCTGCTGCGCGCGGCCCTCGACGAGGATCCCGGGCACGTCGCCGCGGTCACCGCGCTTGCCCGCCTGCTCGCCGACCGGGGCGAGCGGGAGAAGGCGCACGCGTTGCTCGACCGGGTCCCGGAGACCAGCGACGTCGCGCGCCTACGCGCCGAGCTGAGCGTCGCGGGTGCTGCCCGCGACACCGACACGCTCGACCGGCTGCGCGCGGCCGCGCAGAGCGGAGACGCCGGGGCAACGCTCGAGCTCGGGCGTGCGCTCGCGGCCGCCGGGGCGTACGAGGAAGCCATCGATGCGCTGCTCGCCGCGGTTCGCGCGCACGCCACGCGGGACGCGGCACGGGTCGCCCTCCTCGAGGTTTTCAACCTGCTCGGCGAGGACCACGAGCTCGTCGGGCGGTCGCGGCCGAAGCTCGCGTCCGCGTTGTTCTGAGTGGCCCGAGAGGGATGCCGCGGGTAGGGCGGGCTAGCATGCGTTGCGGCATCCGCGCCATGGGTAGGGAGTGAGTCATGAGCGAGATCAACGACACGGAAGCCCCCCTTGTGTCGGAGGACGTCGAGGTGGTGACCGAGGACTCCGAACCCCAGCGGGTGGTCAACGAACCGGGCAAGCTCATGCGCATCGGCCTCATGCTCCGGGAGATGCAGGAGGAGGTTCGGCGCGCCGATCCCGACGAGGCGGGGCGTGACCGGTTGCGCATCGTGCACAGCCGTGCCGTCCAGGAGCTCTGCCAGACGCTGAGCCCCGAGCTGCAGGAGGAGCTCTCGCAGCTGACCCTGCCGTTCACCGAGGAGGAGCCCCCGACCGGCTCGGAGATCCGCATCGCGCAGGCCCAGCTCATCGGGTGGCTGGAGGGGCTCTTCCAGGGCATCCAGGCGGCGATCTTCAGCCAGCAGATGGAGGCGCGGCAGCAGCTCGAGCAGATGCGCCAGCGTGGGCTGCCGCCCGGCATGCGCCCCCCCGACGGGCGGCCGGGGCCGTCCGAGCCGGGGCAGCGCGGGATGGGACAGTACCTCTGAGGGACTGAGGGCACGCGGCGGCGGGGACGGCCCGCGCCCGCGCGGTCGCGGGCTCGTGCGCCCCCCGCGCGGGCCCGGTTCCCACTTTCGTCGCGAGCGGCCGGAACGCTATCGTTTGCCGGCAGGTCGGTGGCGACGGAGGTGTCATGGGGCGGGCACGGGAGTTCTGGGAACAGCTCGGCGCGGCGCTCGAGAAGCAGGACACAGACGCGCTGGGTGAGCTGTACGCTCCGGAGTCGGTCTACCTCGAGCCGCAGAACCCCCCGCACGAGGGCAACCTGCTCATCCAGGCGTACCTCAACTCCTGGCTGCAGGCGCGCTCGGACGTGAGCGCGGCGACGAAGCGCCTCCTCGAGTCGGCCGACGGCCTGACCGTCGCGGTCGAGTGGACGCTCAGCTACTCGGCGGGGGGGCGGCGGTGGAACGACCTGCCCCGAGCGAGCTGGATCGAGGTGGACGACGAGGGGATACGCTACCACCGCGATTATTACTAATGGGGCAGAACGGAACTGGGGAACTTGAGGAACACCAGCCTCAGGGGTTGCCTGACGCAACGCTAACTTACTAGGCTGCTGTTCCGCCACGCCAGCCATCGCCGTGAGGCGCCGGCTGGCGCCTTCCCCGGAGGTCTCCCCATGGCACCTTCCCCCTGGCATGCCCGTGTGCGGGCGGCCACGCCACTCGCCGTGGTGCTCGCCATCCTCGTTGCCGGCTCGGCCGGCTACGTCATCCGCCCGGGCGACACCTTGACCGGCATATCGCGGCAGACGGGAGTCGCGGTCGCCGACCTGCGCTCCGCCAACGGCATCACCAACCCCGACCGCATCTACGCCGGCCGCACCCTGCTGCTCGCGGGCGGAGCCGCCAAGCCCGCAGGCGAAGGCGTCGTGCACCGGGTGGCCAAAGGCGAGACCCTGATCGGCTTGGCGGTGCGCTACCGCACCAACGCCGACGCGATCGTGCGCGCGAACGGCCTGTCGAACCCCCACGTCATCCGCACCGGTCAGCGTCTCGTGATCCCCGGCGGCGCATCCGCTGTGCCTGCGGCCGCCGCAGGGTCGCGCGACGAGGTCGGTGCCCTGCTCGACGCCACCGCGCGCCGCTACGGGATGAGCCCCCGGTTCGTGAAGGCGGTCGCGTGGCAGGAGTCCGGCTGGAACCCCCACGTCGTCTCGACGGCCAACGCCGTCGGGGTCATGCAGGTGCTGCCGTCGACCGGCCGGTTCGTGTCGGAGAACCTCGTCGGGCGGAACCTCGACCTGCACAAACCGGCCGACAACGTCGAGGCCGGCGTCGCGTTCCTGCGCCATGTCTACCGGCTCGCCGGCGGCGACGTGGACCTCACGCTCGCCGGCTACTACCAGGGCTTGCGCTCCGTCCGGGAGAACGGCATGTACGCCGACACGAAGCGCTACATCGCCAACGTCAAGGCCCTGCGCGGGCGCTTCTGACCCGCTCCACGACGCCCGAGGGCCGGCCCCGGGGCGGACCGACGTCCAACAGGGCGCCGGTCGCCGGGCGACGCCGGTTGATCCAGTCGCCCGGCCGGGCGCGGTGCAGCGTCGAGCCCGGGCGTGTCGGCGGTGGGCGCCGGGCAACCGCGCGGGCGGCCTCACCGACGCGGGCGCCCAGGCCGCTCGCGCCGCGCCGCTGGTAGACGACCCACCCGGCGAGTGCGATCGCCGAGAGCGCACCGGCCCCCGCGACCACCTCCGCGGGCGGCCGCGGCACGTGGGACAGCCGGCTGCGCAGCGCCACCGGTCGCGCGAAGTCGACGATCTGCCAGCCGCGCTCGGCGGCGACGGCACGCAGCTCCCGGTCGGCGTTGACCGCCACGGGGTGGCCGACGGCGGACAGCATCGGCACGTCGGTGACCGAATCGGAGTACGCGTAGCTCGCGGCGAGGTCGATGCCCCGGGCGGCGGCCTCCTCGCGCAGCGCCGTCGCCTTGTGCTCACCGAAGCAGTAGAACTCGAGCGTGCCGTCGTAGCGGCCTTCCGCGTCGATTCCCGCCGTCGTCGCAAGGACGTGGGGCACCCCGAGGTACTCCGCGAGCGGGCGCACGACCTCGATGCCGGACGACGACACGAGGTAGAGGTCCCGGCCGGCCCGGCGGTGCTCCTCGAACAGCTCGAGCGCCTCCTCGTAGATGAGCGGGTCGATGACCTCCTGGAGGGTCTCGCGCACGAGCCGCTGCAACCGCTCGGCCTCCCACCCCTTCGTGAGCTCGAGCAGCGCGATCCGCGCGCGCTCCATGCGCTCGTCGTTGGCGCCGAGCAGCGAGTACGCGAGCTGCGCGTACGCACCCTTGATCACGACCGCCGGGGTGATCATCCGCTCCCGATAGAGCTCCCGGCCGAACGCGAGCGTGGAGGAGCGCGCGACGACGGTCTTGTCGAGGTCGAAGAAGGCGGCCTGACGCCCAGGGCGGGCGGCCGCGGACGCACCTGACGCAGCGTCCCTCGAGTCGCCCATCCATCGCAGCCTAGTCGGGGGCGCTACCGCTTCGCTACATGAGCGCCTTGTCGGGGGCGCTACCACTTCGCTACATGAGCGCCTTGTCGGGGGCGCTACCGCTTCGCTACATGAGCGGGGCTTCGGCTGTCCACAGCCGTGCCGGGCGGCCCGCGCGCACCGCCCCTAGCGTGCGCGGGACTCCAGGAAGGAGGGACCGACATGCGCCCGCTGCAGGACCTTCCGGTCAGCGTGGACCTCCGCGGGGCTCTCGCCGAGGAGGTGACCGCCTACGTCGAGGGGGAGGCCGGCTGGCAGGTGGTGGCCGACGGCGGCCCGCCGCGGCCCGTGCTGACGCTCACCAGCCGGGCGCGGCCCGGCGAGCCGTGCGTCGTCGTCGTCGCGGGCACCCCCGGCCACGACGAGACCCGCGCGGCCCTGCTCGCCGGCGCGCTCGACGTCGTCGGCTGGCCGGCTGACCGCGCGCGGCTCCTCGACGCGCCGCTGCGCACGAGCGAGCTGCGGCCCACCGGCCGGCGTGCGCGGATCCTCCGGGTGGGCGGCGCGTCCGGCGGCTCGGGGACGTCGACGGTCGCCCTGGCGCTCGCCGGCCTGCTGGCCTGGAGCGGTCGGCGGGTCGTGGTCGTCGGCGAGGATGACCTGCTCCGCCTCGCAGGACTCGCGCCGTGGGGCGGGCCGGGCGCGGCCGACGTGGCCGTCCTGCACCCCGACGAGGCGGGGGAGGAGGTGGCCGTCCTGGCCCGGCCCGTCCCCGGAGTGCCGGGGCTGGCCGCCCTCGGTGGGCCCGGGGCCGCGGTCGCCGACGCCGCCGGTTGGCCCGCTGAGGCCGTCGTCGTCGACCTGCGCGCGCACGGGCGGGACGGCGCCGACCTGCTCGTCGCCCGTCCCGACGCGGGATTGCGGGCAGCCGCCGGTGCCCGCGCCGTCGTCGTTGTCGGCGACGGCCCGCTGGACGGGCGCGCGGTCCGCCGCGTCTTGTCCGCCCCTCCCGTGGCCTGGCTTCCGGCGTCGGCACGGGTTGCCCGCGCGGGCGTGGCAGGGCGGATCCCCTCCGCCCTGCCGGGCCGCTGGCTCGCGGGCCTGCGTGATGCGCTCGTGCGGCTGTAGTCCACAGCCGCACGACAAACCCTCCGACTGACGGCAACGCGTGTGCGATGGTCGTCACGGCAGGACAAGAACTGGCGAGGAGCGACACGATATGGAGAGGACGGTCACGGCGGCGGCGCCGCTCGAGCTGCTCCGCCGTCGCGTCGCCGACGACCCGGTCCTCGCCGCAGTCCCCGAGGGCCCGGCGCGCCGGGGGGCGGTGCGCTCCGCGGTCGCGCGGGCCGTGCGGGACGAGGGACTGCTCCTGCCGCCCGGCGCCCTGGCCACGCTCGTGCGGGAGCTCAGTGACGCCCTCGCAGGACTCGGTCCGGTCGAGTCGCTGCTCCGCGACCCGGCGGTCACCGACGTCATGATCAACGGCCCCGACGAGGTGTGGGTCGAGCGCGCCGGCCGGCTCGCGCGCACGGCACTCACCTATCCCGACGCGCAGGCGCTGCACGCCGCGGTCCTGCGGGTGGTCGGACCGCTCGGGCTGCGCCTCGACCGGGCCCGCCCCTACGTCGACGCCCGCCTGGCCGACGGCAGCCGGCTGCACGCGCTGCTCCCGCCGCTCGCGCCGGGAGGCCCGATCGTGACCATCCGGAGGTTCGCCGCCGTCCGCCACGGCTGGGAGGACCTCGCCGCCTCCGGGGCGGTGCCCGCGCCGGCCGGCGTGCTGCTGCGCGACTGCGTCGCGCGGCGCCGCGCCGTCGTGTGCTGCGGGCGCACCGGCACCGGCAAGACGACGCTGCTCAACCTCCTGCTCGCCGAGGTCGGCGACGACGAGCGGGTCGTCGTCATCGAGGACGCCCCGGAGCTGCGGCCCGGGTGCCCCCACGTCGTGCGTCTCGAGACCCGCCCGCCCAACGCCGAGGCGGCAGGAGAGGTCACCATCCGCGACCTCGTGCGGCAGGCGCTGCGCATGCGCCCCGACCGCATCGTGGTCGGCGAGGTCCGCGGCGTCGAGCTCGTCGACGTGCTCGCGGCGCTGGCGACGGGCCACGAGGGGTGCATGACGACCGTGCACGCCCGCGCCGCCGACGAGGCGCTCGTGCGCCTGGAGGGCATGGCCCTGCTGGCCGGCCTGCCGCTGCCCGCGGCGCGTGCGCAGCTGGGTGTCGGCCTGGACGTGTTCGCGGTGCTGTCACGCGGTCCCGGCGGGCAGCGGGGGCTCGTCGAGATCGCCGAGGTGAGGCGGCGCGGCGCGACCCTCGGGGTGCGCGAGCTCTGGCGACGGGAGACGTGGTCGTGACCGCTGCGGCGGCGGACCCCGCTACCCGCACCCGGCCCCGCGGCCGGCGGGGCGCCGCGTCCGCGGGACGCGAGGAAGGCGGGGTGGTCGACGCGGTCGCGCTCGCCGAGGTGCGCGCGGCGCTCGCCGCCGGCGCGTCCCCGGCGGCCGCCCTCACCGCGGCCCTCAGCCGCGGGGAGCGCGGCGCCGCCGGCGGGCTCCCGGCCCGGCTGCGCGCCGGCCATTCGCTGGCTGACCTCGCCGAGCGCGTCGAGACCGGTGACCCCGCCGCTGACCTCCTCGTGCGCGCGCTGGGCGTCGCCGAGCGCACCGGCACGGGCGGCGCCGCCGCGGTCGAGCAGGCCCTCGCGGCCGCCCGCGACGAGGCTGACCTCGCCCGGCTGCTGCGCAGCCGCACCGTGCAGGCGCGGGGCACGGCCGTGGTCCTCTCCGCCGTCCCGGTCCTCGCCTGGGTCGCGCTCGTGGCCGCCGACGGGGCCGCGCTCGCCTTCTACGCCACTCCCCTCGGCGCGCTCACCGGCGGGTTGGCGCTCACCCTCGCCGGCCTCGGACAGTGGTGCTCGCGACGCCTGGTCGCCGCCGCCGGGCGTGCGGGGGCCGTCGCCGACCCGCTCACGCCCCGCCCGGTTCCGCGCGACGCCAACCGGATGGCCGTCCTCGGCCTGCCTGCGTTCGTCATCGCCGGCGTCGCCTGGGGGCTGACCACGGGCCTCGTCGTCGCCGCCGTCGCCGTCGCGGTCGGCGCCCGCCGCCCGCAATCGGGCACGGGGGCGTCCGGCGGCGGCGGCGCGGCCGAGACCGTGGAGCTCGTCGCCGTCGCGCTCACCGCCGGGTTGCCCGCCCCGGCGGCGGTGTCCGCCGTCGTGCCGCTCGCGCCGCCGGCGGCGCGCGGGCCGCTCGGCGACGCCGCCCGGCGGCTGCGCAGCGGCTGGGACCCCGAGGCGGCGTTCGCCGACACCGGCCTCGGGGCGCTCGGGGCGACCCTCGGGGTCACAGAGCGCTGGGGCGCCCCGGCCGCTCCGGCGCTCCGCCGCCTGGCCGAGGACCTGCGCGCCGATCGCCGCGCGGCGGTCGAGGAGGCCGCCGAGCGCACCCAGCTCACCCTGATCTTCCCCACCACCCTGCTGACGCTGCCCGCCTTCGTGCTCGGCGTCGTCCCACCGCTGTTGTGGACGGCGTTCGCCGGATGAGGACCGCGTCGGCCCGATCCTCCAAGGAGGAACCATGCACCGCATGAGCAACGCCGTCACCGCCACCGCCGTCCGCACGCGCATGACCGCGTCCGCGCTCGGCGACCGCCTCGCCGCGGGCGCCCAACGCCGGCTCGACCGCCTGCGAGGGGAACCGGAGGCCGGGGCCCAGGCCGCCGAGTACGCCATGCTCGGCGGCGTCGGCGCCGCCACCTGCGGCACCCTCGTCATCCTCATGAAGGACAAGGGCACCCTGGAGACGCTCGTCAAGGGCCTCTTCAAGGGTCTCGCCGAGCTCGTCACGAAGTGGTTCTGAGCCGCCGGGCGCGTGCGCGCAGCGGCAGGGGAGGTGCCGGGCGCTCCGGCGCCTCCCCGCACGCCGGCGCCGAGCGGGGCAGTCAGACGCTCGAGTTCGCGCTCACCATCCCCTTCGTCGTGCTTCTGCTCGTGCTCGTGCTCCACGCGGGCCTGCTCGCCGTAGACCTCGTGGCAGCCCACCACCTCGCGCGCGAGGCGGCACGCGTGGCGGCCGTCGGCGACGACGAGGCTGTGCGGGAGCGGGCACGCGCCGCCGCCGGCAGCCGTCCCGTCGAGGTCACGCTGTCCCCCCCCGCGGGCAGGCGCGAGCCCGGCGATGTCGTCACCGCGCACCTGCGCCTGCGCAGCCGCGGGTTCGCGCCGTTCGGCGTCGAGATGTGGCTGCCGGCCGAGGCGAGCATGCGCGTGGAGGACCGGTGATATCCCGCGCCGGCCGCTGCGAGCGAGGTGGCGTCGCGCTGCTGACCCTGCTCGCCGCGATGGTCTGCACCGCCGTCGCGCTCGCGCTCGTGGCGGCGGCTGTCGACGTGGCGCACACGGCGGCGCGGGGGCGCGCTGCGGCCGACGCAGCCGCCCTCGCGGCGGCCGGCGCGTCCCCGCTCGCCGGCGGCGACGGCGACGCCCTCGCCGCCGGGCGCCGCCTGGCCGTCGCGAACGGCGCCAGGCTCGTCGCCTGCTGCACGGCCACGGATGTGCCGGGCGTCGCCCGGTCCGACCCCGACCGGCGGGCGTCGCCCTGGCCGGCCGGCCGGCGACCCACCGGCGGGCCCCCGGGGCGCGACCGCGCCTGGCAACCGTCCCCCGTCAGCGTGGTGGAGGTCGCCGTGACGCCGCGGCTGCGGGCGCTGCGGGGACTCGAGCTGCGGGCTCGCGCCGCTGCGGGCCTTCGCCCCGCGGACGGCCCGGCCCCGCTGCCCCCGCTGGTCTCGCGGCGCGAGGCCCTGTCGGCGCGAGTCCCGCGCCCGCCGCCGGAAGGACGCGATGGCCGGCGGGCCGCGACGATCACCCGCATCCCCTGAGGCGACGTGTGCGAAAGCCGCCCGAAAGCGCATCCGCGACCGCGTCGCAATCGTTGTTCCTCCTGTAGAGGCGGTGTCCGACTGGTCCAGTCCCCTTTTCCGGGGGGCGCGCTAGAGTTGGTCGGGGTTCCGCCACCCACGGCTCCTGCTATGGAAAGCGCTGCTCGATGAACTACGCCGCACCGCCTCCTCCCGCCGGCGGGGGGCTCAACACGTCGCCGCCGCTCGGGAACGACCGACCGTCCGAGGGCGGCCGGGTCGCCTCCGTGATCGACGCGTTGCGCACGCGCCCCGCCGCTCGCCGCGCGCTCTCGACGCTGTCGATCGTCCTGTTCCTCGCCGGCGCGGGGATGTTCGCCTTTCCGTTCGCCACCGACATCTACGCCGACCGCTGGCTGCAGCGCCCGCTGGAGGACAAGTTCGGCACCGACGAGCTGCGCGACCAGTACGCGAACCGCGCCGTGCGGACCGGCGATCCGCTCACCCGGATCATCATCCCGAGGCTCGGCGTCGACGCCATGGTCGTCGAGGGCACGTCGCAGGCGGCCCTGCGGGCCGGTGCGGGGCACTACCCGAACACGCCGCTGCCCGGCGAGGCGGGCAACGTCGCCATCGCCGGGCACCGCGTCACCTACGGCAGGCCCTTCAACCGCATGGACGAGCTGCGGGTCGGCGACGAGATCAAGCTCGAGACGCCGCTGGCGATGCACACCTACAAGGTCATCGCGCATCCTCCCGGCGCGTCCGCCCCGTGCCCGAACGGCGCGTGCTGGGTTACCCACCCACACGACTGGAGCGTCGTCGACCAGGCGCCCGGGTCGATCCTCACCCTCACCACCTGCCACCCGAAGGGCTCGGCCGAACAGCGGTTGATCCTGCGGGCCGAGCTCGTCGAAAGCGTCGACCGGGGACCGTCCGCCGCGATGGGCGGCTGACACCTCGATGACGGAGGCAACCGGCCTTCCCCGCCCGGCGCTGCGGGTCTGCTACGCCCTCCTCGCGCTCGCGCTGTCCGCCGGTTGGCTCGTCGCCGCCGCCCTGCCCGCGAGGGCGGCGGTGAGCTGGGGGGTGGAGAGTCCGGTGCCGGGCGAGAACGTGCAGGGCTCGTTCTCCGTCACCGCCTTCGTCGAGTCCTTCCAGACCGACCGCCCCCAGGCGGTGCGCGTGCGGCTCCGCCACCGGGACCAGTCCGAAGGCGACGTCCGCAACCTCCAGATGCAGGGCGAGTCCGACACCGGGCGGCCCGGTGTCCGGCGCAGCACCTGGACCGGCCCGGCGTTCAACGTCGAGTCCTACCGCAACGGCACGTACGTCGTCGAGGCGTCGGTCGTGAGCAGCCTCTACCCCGACGGGTCGCCGTGGCAGGGCCACGACGTCGTCGTCGACTCGCCGCCCACGGCGAAGATCGAGACCGTCCGGGTGTCCGACGCCGCACGCCGCAAGGTCGAGGTGCGCTGGCTGCGCTCGTCCGGTCCCGCCGAGGACCACGTGCGCTACGTGGTCCAGCGCGCCACGGGCGGCGGCGAGTTCGCCGATGTCCACAGCGCCGTGCCGGTGGGGGCGCTCTCCCACATCGACACGGTCCCCGCGTACGGCGATTTCCGCTACCGCGTGAAGTCGGTGCGCACCGCCGCGGACGGCAGCGAGCGGGAGGTCGTGTCCGAGCCGCGCGGCGTGACGGTGAAGGAGGACGCCTCGGGGCGCCCCGAGAACGAGGGCGGCACGATCGACGGTCCCCTCGGGGGCAGCGGCGAGAACCCGGAGGGGACCGCTCCGCCGCCGTCGCCGTCCGGGAACACCAGCGCGCCGCGACTGTCGCTGTCACCAGGCAGCGGCGGAGGGGCAAGCGGAGGTGGTCGCACGAGCGGTCGTGCGCAGGTGCCCACGGTGTCCCCGCCCAACGCGAACAGCACCTTCGAGGAGACCCTCGACTACGGGGTGCCCGTCCCGCAGTGGGAGGAGGAGCAGATCGCCGACGGCGGAGGATTCGACGACGAGGGGACACTCACCGTCTTCGGCGGTCGCGAGCTCTCGAGCGAGCAGGTGCTGCCGCCGATCGCCGCCGGCCTCGTGCTCACCCTCGGTGGCCTCCACATCCGCCGGTTCCTCAACGCCTGACTGTCACGTGCGGTCGTGCGGGGCATGACCGCCCCGCATGAGCGCATGGGCGTCAGCTCGCCCGCCGGTGTGCCAGGGCGCGCTCGGTGAGCACCGCCTCGAGGAGGGCCACGGCCCCGCGCTTGTCGAGTGGGGAGTTGCCGTTGCCGCACTTCGGTGACTGCACGCACGACGGGCAGCCGTCCGCGCAGGCGCAGGCGGCCACGGCGGCGAGCGTTGCGCGCAGGTGCGCGTCGTCGCTGCGAAAGCCTCGCTCGGTGATGCCCGCCCCGCCGGGATAGCCGTCGTAGATGAAGACCGTCGCCTCGTTCGTGTCGGGGTGCCAGGCCGTCGACACCCCGCCGATGTCCCAGCGGTCGCACATCGCGAACAGCGGCAGCAGCCCGATCGCGGCGTGCTCGGCGGCGTGGGCGGCGCCCGCGACCCGTTCGGCGGTGACCCCCGCGTCGGCGAGGACGCCGTCGGGGATCGTAAGCCACAGTCCCTGCGTCACGAGGTGGAGGCGGGGCAGGTCGAGGTCGACGACCCCGAGCGACGCGTTCGTGAAGATGCGCCGGCGCTCGTATGCGAGCACCTGGCTCGACACCTCGACGCGGCCGCGGTGCATGCGGCAACGCCCCCAGTCGGCGACCTCGTCGACGGCCAGGACGGCGATGTCGGTGTCGGTGCGCGGCTGGGTGTAGGTGTCGCCGTTGTCGGGTTCCGCGACGGCGACACGGGCGCGAAGGTCGAGGTCGCGGATCCGGTAGCTCTGTCCCTGGTGGAGGTACACCGCCCCGGTGTGCACGGTGCGGTAGGCGCGGGCCTCGTCGACGTCGCCGATCAGCGCGCCGGTGTCGCCGTCGACGATCGCGAACGGCGGTCCGCCGGCGCTGCGGATCGAGACGTCGGCGGCCGGTGACGCGCGCCCGGACGCGTAGAGGCGCCCGCCGCGCTCGCGCAGGCGACCGCATGCGACCTCCTCGGCGAGCAGCGCTGGAAGGTCGGCCGGCGCGAACACCGCTTCGTCGGGTGACAGCGGCAGCTCCCCTGCCGCGCAGCGCAGGTGGGGCAGGAGCACGTAGGGGTTGGTGACGTCGACGACGGCTGCCTCCAGGGGCCGCGTCCAGAGCTGGTCGGGGTTGGCGAGCAGGTAGTGGTCGAGCGGGTTGTCCTCGGCCACGAACACGACCGTCGCCTCGCGGCCGCGCCGGCCCGCGCGGCCCGCCTGCTGCCACAGCGACGCAACCGTGCCCGGCCAGCCCGCGATGACCACCGCGTCGAGGGAGCCCACGTCGACGCCGAGCTCGAGCGCGTCGGTCGCGGCCACGCCGCGGATGCTGCCGTCGAGCAGCCCCCGCTCGACCGCTCGGCGCTCCTCGGGCAGGTAGCCCGCCCGGTAGGCGAGCACCGCCTTGTCGGCGGGTGGGGGGAGCATCCTGCGGGCGGTCGCCGCCACGATCTCCGCGGCCTTGCGCGACTTCACGAAGGCCAGCGTGGCCGGCCCCTCGTCGACGAGTCCTGCGAGCAGGTCGGCGGACTCGGCGAGGGTCGAACGCCGTGCGCCCGAGGCCACGTCGGTGAGGGGCGGTTCCCACAGGCCCAACGTGACCGGGGGGCGCGGCGACCCGTCGCGCACCACCTCGGCGACCTGCAGGCCGGTGAGGTTGGCGGCGTGCTCGGCGGGGTTGCCGATGGTCGCGCTCGCGAGCACGAACACCGGCCCGCGCCCCGACCGGCCGGGACCCGACGAGTAGTGCTCGGCGAGACGGCGCAGGCGGCGCAGGATCGCCGCAACGTGGGAGCCGAAGACGCCGCGCGCGACGTGGCACTCGTCGACGATGACGAGCGCGAGCCGGCGGAGGAAGTCGGCCCAGCGCCGGTGTGCGGGCAGGATGCCGACGTGGAGCATGTCGGGGTTCGTCAGCACGACGTTGGCGGTGCGCCGCACCGCCTCGCGGTCGCCCCGCGGCGTGTCACCGTCGTAGGTAGCCGCACGGACGTGGGGAACGCGGAAGGCCCGCAACGCCCGCAGCTGGTCGTGGCCGAGGGCCTTCGTCGGCGCGAGGTAGAGCGCGGTCGCACGGTCGTCGCGCACGAGGGTTTCGAGCAGCGGGAGCTGGTAGCACAGGCTCTTGCCGCTCGCGGTGCCCGTCGCGACGATCACCGACCGCCCCGAGCGCACGTGTTCGAGCGCCTCCGCCTGATGAGTGTAGAGTGACCCCACTCCGGCCAGTGACAACCGCCCCGGCAGCGGCTCGGGCAGGTCCCCGGGCAGTGGTGCCGTACGGGCGGCACGGGCCGGCAGATGGTGCACCGAGGCCAGCCGTGGCCGGCCGTCGGCAGCTGGGGAGGCGTCAGCCAACGCCGCGTCGAGATGACGCAGCAGCGTTTCGGCGTCCACAGCCTGCAGACTAGTCCGCGCAACAGGGTTTCGCCCCCCGCGGCGCCGGGCAGGCTCGCGGCACGTGTCCGCCTTGGCGGCGCCATCCCATGGTGCCATCATGAAGTCGAGCCGAGGAGCCTCCGTGGAGCTGTCGCTTGATCATCGCAAGGAAGGGGAGCGCACCGTACTCGAGGTGGGCGGTGAGGTGGACGTCTACACGGCCCCGAAGCTGCGGGAGAAGCTCGTCGAGCTCGTCGGCGAGGGGCACCATCAGATCATCGTCGACATGACCAAGGTCGAGTTCCTCGACTCCACAGGCCTCGGCGTGCTCGTCGGCGGCCTGAAGCGGGTCCGCTCGCACGACGGAAGCCTCTCCCTCGTCTGCAACCAGGAGCGGATCCTCAAGATCTTCCGCATCACCGGGCTGACGAAGGTCTTCCCGATCCACGACTCCCTTGACGAGGCGCTCCAGGAATCGTGAAGGCGGAGCATACGGAGGTCGAGCTGCACCTGCCCCCCAACGTGCAGTACGTCGGGCTCGCCCGGCTGGTCGTCACGGTCGCCGCGCGGCAGGCGGGCATGGCGGACGAGCGCGTCGAGGATCTCAAGATCGCGGTCAGCGAGGCGACGACGAACGCCATCATGGCGCACCGTCGCAGCGCCCAGCCGCGCCAGGTCGTGCTCGCGTTCGGTCCGACCGAGAACGACACGTTCGGGGTGACGATCATCGACACCGGCCCCGGCTTCGACCCCCTGCCACCCGATGCCCACGACGGGCGGGACTGGCAGGAGGAGAGCGGTCTCGGGGTCACGCTCATCCGGGGACTGGCCGACGACGTCGAGTTCGTGCGCGGTGAGGGCATGCGGGTGAACATGCACTTCGCCGTCGGGCTTTCCGCGAACGGCCACGACGCCGGCTGAGGTGGACGGCTGGCAGGCAGAAGGCGGCCCCGCCACCGCCGACGGTGCCGGAGACGAGGAGCGGGCGCGCAGTGGACGAGCGCATCGCGAGCACCGTGGCCGCCTACGACGAGGCGGCCGAGGCCTACCAGGAGCAGATGAGCGAGCGGCGGCCGCTCGACGCGGTGCGCAAGTTCGCCGGCATGGCGGGACGGGGCGCGCGCGTGCTCGACGTCGCCTGCGGGCCCGTGCTGGACGTGCGGGCGCTGCGTGACGCCGGCCTGAAGGTCGTCGCCGGCGACCGCTCGCACGAGTCGATGCGGATCGGCAAGATCCTGTTCCCCAAGGGCGCGCTGGCCCGCTGGGACTTCCGCCGCCTGCCGTTCGCCGACGACACCTTCGGGGGCGTGTGGGCGCACGCCGCCCTCCAGCACCTGCCGCGGGCACAGATGCGCGCCGGGCTCGCGGAGCTGCGGCGCGTGCAGGCCAGCGGGCCCATCTTCGTGGGCTTCCGCGAGGGCTCCGACGACCTCGAACCCGTCGAGGATCCGCCCGCCGGGACGGTGTATGTGACGACCGTGTCCGCCGACGAGCTCCGTGCGCTGCTCCTCGACGCCGGCTACGTCGAGGTCGAGGTCGACGTCCGCCCCGACCTCAACGGCCGCCCGGCGTCGTGGCTGTACGGCTTCGGCCGCCTCCGGACCTAGCGCTCAGGCGGCGAGGCGGCAGCGCGAGGCCGGCGCTGCGGGGGCTCCAAGCGGCGAAGCGGCAGCGTGATCAGGCGACGTCGGTGTCGGGGTGCACCTCGCTGCGGTCCTTCCAGACCGCCCGGCCCACCATGTGGCTGCCGGCGGGCGTCGTGACGAGCTGGAGGCCCGCGACGAGGGTGAGCTTCATCGCCGCGTCGATGCTTCCGAGCGCGAGCGCCGCCGCGACCAGCGCACACACGACGCCGAGCATCGACGGCTTGCTCGCGGCGTGCATGCGGGTGAGGACGTCGGGGAAGCGGCGCAGGCCGACCGCGGCGGCCACGTTCATGCCGACCCCGCTCAGGAGCAGGAACGCGATGAGCGCCTCCAGCGCGCGCTGGGTCATCGGAGCGCACCGCTTCGCTGCCTGATGGCCTGGTTCGGGGCCATACCGCTTCGCTGCCTGATGGCCATCTACATCCCCCGGGTCTCGATGAACCTGGCGGCGGTGGTGGTGCCCACGAACCCGATCAGCGCGGTCACCACGGCCAGCGGCAGGAGCGTCGTGGTGCGCGTGGCGACCGCCGACAGCGCGAACCCCGTCACGATGATGGTGAGCAGCAGGTCGGTGGCGACAAGGCGGTCCGCGAACGAGCGGGCCTTGAGGATGTGCAGGACGCAGAGGACGGCGGCGACGGTGAGCCCGGCGGCTCCCAGGGCGGTGACGAAGGACATCATCGGGTTCCCTCCTCGACAGGGATGTGCGCCCCGGCGGGGAAGGCCGCCGCGGCGAGCGCGTAGAGGGCGAGCACGTCGGCGCGGACCCGGGCGGGGTCGTTGGCGTCGAGGTTGTGCACGGTGAGGGTGACGGCGTCGGGTGCGCGGGCGACGTCGAGCGTGAGCGTCCCCGGCGTGAGCGTCACCGCGTTCGCCACAACCGTCGCGACCGCGTCGCTGCAGGGCGGCAGGGCGACGTCCACGACGAGCGGGGTGATCGCCAGCCGCGGCGACATGACGCGGCGCAGGACCGACAGGTTCGCGGTGATGAGCATCCAGGCGAAGACGAGCCCCAGCCTGGCGAGCGCCAGCACGTTGACGCGGCCGGACGGGCGCGGCGCGAGCGTCGGGAACGCGAGCTGCGCACCGACGGCGACGATCCCGCCGGCGACGAACGTCGCGAGGCTCACATCGCCCCAGAGCGCCGCCCACATGAGCGCGAGGCCCGCCGTGCGCACGACCGCGCCGGCGAGGTCGGCGCGCGCCGGCAGCCGCGAGACGATGGCGCTCACCGCGCGCGCTCCGACACGGTCGTGACGGCGTCGACGTACACCGCGGGGTCGAGGAGGTCCTGCGCCGCCTCGACGCTGAACCGGTGGATGGCCTCGGCGTTGAACGCGATCGCCATGGACGCGGCGACGAGCAGCGACGTCGCGACGACCATCGGCTTCGGCACGCTGGGGCGGACGGTGCGCGTCGGGGCCGGCGCGGTGGCGACCGCGACGCCGCCGCTCTGCGGGCGCGTGCCGGGCGCGTCGGCCGGTGCGAGCGGCGACCCGTCCTCGGGCGGCTCGGGGGGCGTTCCCCAGAACGCGCCGGCCCAGATCTTCGCCATGGAGTACAGGGTGAGCACGGACACGACGAGGGCGGCGGTGACGACCGCGTAGTGGCCGCCCGCGAGCCCCGCCTCGAGCAGGGCGAGCTTTGCGACGAAGCCGGAGAACGGCGGCAACCCCGCAAGGGACAGGGCGGCCACGGCGAAGAACGCCGCGAGCAGGGGCGCCTGCCTGCCCACGCCGCCGAGCTCGTCGAGGCGGCTCGACCCCCACCCGTGCTCCACCGCCCCACCGACGCAGAACAGGGTGGTCTTCACGACGATGTGGTGGACGATGTAGATGATCGCCCCTGCGAGGCCGGCCACCGTGAACAGCCCCAGACCGAGGATCATGTAGCCGATCTGGCTCACGATGTGGAAGCTCAGGATGCGCTTGATGTCGTTCTGGGCGACGGCGCCGAGCACGCCGACGACCATCGTGGCGCCGGCGACGAACAGCAGGAGGGCGCTCGCCCGCCCGTCGGCGGGAGCGAACAGCAGCGTCTGCGTGCGGATGATGGCGTACACGCCGACCTTGGTGAGCAGGCCCGCGAACACCGCGGTGATGGGGCTCGGGGCCGTGGGGTAGGCGTCGGGCAGCCAGAAGAAGAGGGGGAACAGCCCCGCCTTGATCCCGAACGTGACGAGGAACAGCACGCCGACGCCGTTGCGGACCCCGGGCGGCAGGGTCGCGACCTTCTCGGCGAGGTCGGCGAACGCCACCGTCCCCGTCGACGCGTAGAGGAAGGCGACGCCCACGACGAACAGCGTCGAGGCGACGAGGTTGATGACGACGTAGGTCATGCCGGCGCGGATCTGGGCCTTCGTCGCGCCGAGCGTGAGCAGGACGTAGCTCGCGATGAGGAGGATCTCGAACGCGACGAACAGGTTGAACAGGTCGCCCGTGAGGAACGAGGCGGAGACCCCGGCCGCGAGGACGAGGTACACGGGGTGGAAGAACAGCCGCTCGACGTGCCCGGCGACGAGGCCGATCGAGTAGAGCAGCACGACGGCCACCATGACGGCGCTGACGGCGACCATCACCGCCGACAGGCGGTCGACGACGAAGGAGATGCCGTAGGGCGCCGGCCAGCCGCCGGCCTGCACGACGACGGTGCCCGAGACCGCGACGTGGCGCAGGACGGCGAGCGCGATCACCGCGCTCGTGGCCGTGACGCCGAGGGCCACGGCCCGCTGCACCTGCAGGCGGCCGTGGGCGAGAACCGTGACGGCCGCGCCGGCCAGCGGCAGGAGCATCGTCGCGAAGACGAGGATGCCCACGGGCGACGCCGGCACCCGCGTGGCCTCGCCGACGGCGGCGACCACGAGCGGGGTCACCTGACCGCCCTGTCGTCGACGGTGTCCCGGTCGTCGAACGCGGTCGCGTAGAGCATGCGCGCGACCCGCCGGTCCTCGACGTCGTCCTCGACCTCGTCGTCACCGGTCGTCGCGAAGCTGCGCCAGGCGAGTGCGAGCAGGAACGCCCCGACGCCGAAGGCGATGACGATGGCGGTGAGCGCGAGCGCCTGCGGCAGCGGGTCGGCGTAACGGGATAGGTCCCCGGGATCCTCGCCGACGATCGGCGGGCGACCGGCGCCCCCGCCGACCATGAGCAGCAGCAGGTTCGTGCCGTGACCGACGAGGCCCAGCCCGATGACGATGCGGGTCAGGGACCGTTGCAGCAGGAGGTAGGTCCCGAGGGCGAACAGGCCCCCGACGGCGATGGCGAGGACCCCGGTCACCGGCGCCGCCCCCCCGAGACGATCTCGCCGGAGACGGTCGGGGTCTCGTGCTCGGCGGTCGGGTCGGCGGCGCCCAGGGTGTCGAGCGCCTTGGCCACGAGCCCGATGACGATGAGCAGCACCCCGATGTCGAAGAACAGGGGAGTGGCGACCTTCACGTCGCCGAACAGCGGCGCGTGGAGGGTGACGGCGGCGGACTCGAGAACGTTGCGCCCGAGCAGCATCGGGATGACCGCGGTCGCCTGCGCGGTGAGCATGCCGACGCCGAGGAAGGTCAGCGGCCGCACGGGCAGGACGCCCCGCAGCGCCGGCGAGCCGCCGCTCGCATAGGTGAGCACGAGCGCCGCAGAGATCGTCAGCCCACCGACGAACCCCCCGCCCGGACGGTTGTGCCCGGCGGCGAGGAGCCACACCGCGAAGACCACGGCTGCGTGGAACACCGCGCGGGTGCACACGTCGAGGATGAGCGAGGGAGGGCTCTCGGTGCCCTCCCCGTCGAAGTCGCCCCGCGGGTCGCCCCACCGGTCGTCTCCCTGCGCCGTCATCGGGCGCCCGCCCGGGCCGACTCGTCGCTGCCATCCCCGCCCCGGCCGGGGCGCCCGGGTCGTCCGGGTGCGTCCCCGGCGGGAGCGCCGCGCCGGACGGCGCCGACGAGCGCGGCGATGCCGAGCCCGGCGACCGCGAGCACGGTGACCTCGCCGAGGGTGTCGAGACCGCGGAAGTCCACGAGTATCACGTTGACGACGTTGTGGCCGTTGGCCTCGGGCAGGCTCCGGGCGAGGTACTCGTGGGAGACCCCTTCCACCCGGCGCGCCGCCGCGGCAGTGAGCGCGAACACCGACACGAACGCCCCGACGGCGACGGACAGCCCGATGCGCAGAACCTGGCCCATCCGCCATCGGTAGGTGTGGAAACGCTCCGGCAGGTGCTTGAGCACGAGCACGAACACGAGCAGACCGAGGGTCTCGATCAGGAGCTGGGTGAAGGCGAGGTCGGGGGCGCCGTGGAGCGCGAACAGCGCGACGACCGCGTACCCGACGGCCCCGAGCGCGAGCACGGCGGCGAAGCGGCGGCGGGAGCGCACCGCGGCGACGCCGGCGGCCAGCGCGGCGGCGACGGCGACGACCTGCAGCGGGGAGTCGGCGAAGCGGGCGGTCGACAGCGCGGGGGGGCCTTCCATGAGGAAGGCCGTGGCCGGGGCGACGACGGCGACGAGCAGGATGACCCCGAGGTAGACCGGCAGCGAGCCCGACTGGGCGACGGCGGCGGTGCGGGCGGCGAGGATCCGCAATCCGGACAGCGTCGCGTTGTAGCCCTCGAGGGATCCCGGCGGGGACGGCAGCCGCTCCTGGAGCGCCTCGACCCGCCGGCGCGCGAGCACGAGGGCCAGGCCGCCGGCGACGGTCACCCCGGACAGCGCGAGTGGGAGGTTGAACCCGTGCCACAGCGCAAGGGGATGGGGGTGGGCGCCGGGGACGAGCGCCGCAGTCGCCGCCTCGACGAGCGGGCTGTCGAGGCGCGGCACGAGCCCGAAAGCCACGCTCAGCGCGGCGAGGACGCCGGCGGGGGCCCAGAAGGCGAGCGGCGCGGGGTGGGCCGGGGCCGGCTCACCCGCCAGGTCGGCGCGCGGCTTGTCGGCGAAGGCGCCCCAGCAGAAGCGGAAGCTGTAGGCGACGGTGAGCGCGCTGCCCGCGACGAGGCCCGCGAGCATCGCGACCGCCCCGGGGTCCCCGGCGTCGACGAGGGAGGAGAAGGCCGCCTCCTTGCCGACGAAGCCCGCAAGGGGCGGCAGCCCGGCCATCGACGCGGCAGCGACGCACCCGACGACCGCGACCGGGCGCAGCTCGCGGTGCAGACCGCTCAGGCGGCGGATGTCGCGCGTTCCCGCCTCGTGGTCGACGATGCCGGCGACGAGGAACAGGGTCGCCTTGAAAAGGGCGTGCGCCACTAGGACGGCCACCCCGGCGAACGTCGCGGTCTCGTTGCCGGTGCCGAACAGGGCGATGAGGAAGCCGAGCTGGCTGATGGTGCTGTAGGCGAGGATGAGCTTGAGGTCGTGCTGGCGCAGCGCCCGGTAGCCGCCGACGAGCATGGTCACGACCCCCACACCGATCACGACGGGCTGCCACAGCGGCGTGGCCACCGCGAACGCGGGGGCGAACCGCGCCGCGAGGTAGACCCCGGCCTTCACCATTGTGGCGGAGTGCAGGTAGGCCGAGACCGGCGTGGGCGCGGCCATGGCCCCAGGCAGCCACGAGTGGAACGGCACCTGCGCGGACTTCGTGAACACCCCGGCGAGCACGCAGAGCACCGCACCCGTGGCGAGGGCCCCCGTCGGAGGGTCCGCGAGGACCTCCGCCATCGACCACGTCCCCGCGAGCTGGGCGAGGACGATGAAGCCGCCGAGCATGGCGAGCGCGCCGGTGCTCGTGACGAGCAGCGCCTGGAGCGCGGCGGCCCGCGCGTGCTCGCTTGCGTGCTTGTGACCGATGAGGAGGTAGCTCGTGATGCTCGTGAGCTCCCAGAAGACGAACAGCGCGAGGAGGTTGTCGGAGACGACGAGCCCGAGCATCGCGCCGGCGAACGCCACGAGGGTGGCGGCGAACCGCCCGAGGCCGGCGACCGGGTCCTTCCCCGGCGCGTCTGCGGGGCCGCCGGCGAAGTAGGAGTGGGCGTAGAGGAAGACGAGGAGGCCCACGCCGGAGACGAGCAGCGCCATGAGCGCCCCGAACGCGTCGAGGCGCAGGCCCATGGTGAGCCCGAGGCTCGGCACCCACGCGACGGTCTCCTCGACGGTGCGGTGGCGGACGACGACGCCCGGCAGGACGGTGGCGAGCCACGCGAGCACGGCCGCGGGCGCCAGGGCGCACAGCAGGAGCGTCCGGCGGCCGTGACGGCGCAGGAGGAGGGCACCAGCCGCGGCGGCGAGGTGCGCGCCGAGCAGGGCTGTGAGCAAGCATGTGCTCCCGGGTCGGGGCTGGGACCTGCGGGTCCCCAGCGGCGGGTGCGGGCCGGGAACCGGCTACCGCGTCAAGGCGCCCAGTATGCCTTCGCCCGCGACGCGGCTGACTCAGCAGCCCGCCCCGCCGGCCCGGGTCAGAACAGCCCGTACTGCACGAACGCCGGGGCGAAGATGAGCGCCACGACGGTCATCACCTTGATGAGGATGTTCATAGCAGGCCCGGAGGTGTCCTTGAACGGGTCGCCGACCGTGTCGCCGACGACGGCGGCCTTGTGCGGGTCGGAGCCCTTGCCGCCGTGGTGGCCGGCCTCGATGTACTTCTTCGCGTTGTCCCACGCGCCCCCGGCGTTGGCCATGTAGATCGCGATCGCGAAGCCGGTGACGAGCACGCCGGCGAGCAGCCCCCCGAGGGCGTCGACGGACAGGAAGCCGACGGCGAGGGGCACGACGACGGCGAGCGAGCCGGGGACCACCATCTCCCTCAGCGCCGCACCGGTGGAGATGTCGACGCACTTGGCGTACTCCGGCACGACGCCCACCCTGCCCTCGCGCAGACCGGGGATGTCGCGGAACTGCCGGCGCACCTCCTCGATCATCTGGTTGGCCGCCCGGCCGACGGCGTTCATGGTGAGCGCGGCGAACAGGAACGGCAGCATCGCCCCGATGAACAGCCCGACGAAGACGTCGACGTCGCCGATCGACAGGTTGATCTCGCCGCCGGCGGCCCGCACCGACTCCTGGAACGACACGAACAGGGCGAGGGCGGTGAGCACCGCGGAGCCGATCGCGAACCCCTTCGCGACGGCCGCCGTCGTGTTGCCGAGGGCGTCGAGCTCGTCGGTGACCTCGCGGACCCTCGGGTCGAGGTGGGCCATCTCGGCGATGCCGCCGGCGTTGTCGGCGATCGGCCCGTAGGCGTCGGTGGCCACGACGACGCCGAGGGTCGCGAGCATGCCGATGCCGGAGATCGCCACCCCGTAGATGCCGCTGTTCGTGAGCTCCGGCAGGGCGAACTCCGCACCGGCGTAGGCGGCGCTGATGGCGATGACGACGAGGACCACCGAGCCCATGACCGAGATCTTGCCAGTGGAGATCCCCGCGAGGATCGTGGTCGCCGAGCCCGTCTCGCTCGAGGCGGCGATGTTCTTCACCGGGGAGAAGTGGTCGGAGGTGTAGTACTCGCAGAGCTTGCCGATCGCCAGGCCGGCGAGCAGGCCGGCGACGACCGCGAGCCCGAAGCCCCACCAGCGGGCCGTGATGTCCCCGAACAGCCAGAAGGCGAGGAGGAACGCGAGCACGACGGTCGCGGCGGCGGCGACGTTCGTCCCGCGGTGCAGGGCGCGCGACAGGTCACGTCCGCTCGCGTCGGGACCGGTGTTCACGGTGAACGCCCCGACTATGGCGGCGAGCATGCCGAAGGCGGCGATGGCGAGTGGGTAGAGCAGGGCGGCGTTCTGGAACCCCGCGGGCACGCCCGCGACCCCGTCGGCGAACGCGAACCCCGCGAGCGCGATCGGCGCGATGAGCGAGCCGGCGTAGGACTCGAACAGGTCGGCGCCCATGCCGGCAACGTCGCCGACGTTGTCACCGACGTTGTCGGCGATGGTAGCCGGGTTGCGCGGGTCGTCCTCGGGGATGCCCGCCTCGACCTTGCCGACGAGGTCGGCCCCGACGTCGGCCGCCTTCGTGTAGATCCCGCCGCCGATGCGGGCGAACAGCGCGATGGACGACGCGCCGAGCGAGTAGGTCGTCACCACCTGGATCGGGTTCTCGATGGTGAGGACGTCGACGAAGACGATGTAGGCGCCCGCCACGCCGAGCAGGGAAAGGCCCGCGACCGCGAACCCCATGACCGCTCCGCCGCGGAAGGCGAGCGGCAGGGCGAGCTGGGGGCCGGTCTTGGCCGCCTCCGCCGTCCGGGCGTTCGCCATGGTCGCCACGGTCATGCCGACGAAGCCGGCGAGCGCGCTGAACGCCGCGCCGACGAGGTAGGCCACGGCGGCGAGCGGCCCGTTGTCGAGCAGGAGCGCGATGAGGACCGCGAGGACCACCACGAAGATTGCCACGGCCCTGTACTCACGGCGCAGGAAGGCCCGGGAGCCCTCCTGGATGGCGTCCATCAGCGCGACCATGCGCTCGTCGCCGGGGCTGGCTTTCTTGACCACGCCGAAGAAGAAGAACCCCAGGCCGAGGCCGGCGAGGGCGGTGACGACGCTGATCAGCGGTATTGCGTCGAGGGCATCCATGGGCGGGTCGGTTGCTCCGAGCTCGGGGTACGGGCGTGTGGCACGCGACGGGGCCGGGCAGGCGTAACCCGGCCGCCCGACCAGCCGGGGCGCGGGCACAGGCGGCCTCGCCTCGGGGCGGGGGGTTCACCGGCGAGTGTATTCAGCGGGCGGGCGCCGCCACAAAACCCGCGGGAGGGGTGCGCTGCGGTGTCGCAGGCGGTTGCTACCGTCATTGTCATGTCCGCCTTCCTGCACCGCACCCGGGAGCTGCGCGAGGCCGCCGAGGCCGCCCTCGCCCCGGCCGCCACCCGCTCGCGCGACTCACGGGGGCGCCGCCGTCCGGAGGACCCCGACCCCCACCGCACGTGCTTCGAGCGCGACCGGGACCGGATCCTGCACTCGAAGGCCTTCCGCCGGCTCAAGCGGAAGACCCAGGTCTTCGTCGAGCCGACGGGGGACCACTACGTCACCCGGCTCACCCACACGCTGCAGGTGACGCAGATCGCCCGGGCGCTCGCCGCGGGGCTCGGCCTGAACGAGCCGCTCGCCGAGGCGATCGCCCTGGGTCACGACGTCGGCCATCCTCCGTTCGGCCACACCGGCGAGGAGGCGCTGTCGCCCTACGTCGAGGGGGGCTGGCACCACGCGGCGCAGAGCGTGCGCATCTACGAGGTGCTCGAGGACGCCAACCTCACGTGGGAGGTCCGCGACGGCATCCGCGCGCACTCGTGGAAGGTCACCCCGCCGCCGGCCACCGCCGAGGGCGCCTGCGTGCGTTTCGCCGACCGCATCGCCTACCTGTCCCACGACGCGCTCGACGCCGTGCGCGCCGGCGTGCTGGCGGAGCGTGACCTCCCCGCGGCGGCCCGCGCGCACCTCGGCCGGCCCGGCAGCGAGTGGGTCGGCACGATGGTCCGGTCGGTGATCGCCCACAGCGTGGAGGCCGGCCGGCTCGCCATGGACCCGCGCACCGCCGGAACAATGGACGAGCTGCGGGAGTTCATGTTCGTGCGCGTCTACCACGCGCCGCGCACCAGGGAGCAGCGCGAGGCCGTGAGCACGGTTGTCCGCGACCTCGTCGAGCACCATCTCGCCCGGCCGGACGCGATCCCCGCCAGCTACCGCGACGCCGCCTCCGACCCGCTCACGCAGACCGTCGACTACGTAGCCGGCATGACCGACCGCTACGCCCTCGCCCTGCACGCCCGCCTCGTCAACCGCTAGGGTCGGCGGCCAGGGCCGTCGCCGTCTCCGGCGTCCGTTGACGCCGGCCGGCGGCGCGAGCGGGTACGGTGGGCGCGGCCACCAGCCACCGTCCGGAGGGACGCAGAGCACCAATGGCCAAGAACCTCGTCATCGTCGAGTCGCCGACCAAGGCGAAGACCATTGAGAAGTACCTGGGCAGCGACTACCAGGTGCTCGCCTCCTATGGTCACGTCCGCGACCTCCCGCGCAGCGACTTCGCCGTCGAGGTCGACGACGGCGACGTCCGGCTCGTCTACGAGGTTCCCGCCGGTTCCACGAAGCACGTGAGCGCGATCAAGAAGGCCGCCCGGTCCGCCGAGCACGTCTTCCTCGCCACCGACCTCGACCGCGAGGGCGAGGCCATCGCCTGGCACGTCGCCGAGGTGGCCGGCATCAACACCGACGAGGCGAACCGGGTGGTGTTCGCCGAGATCACCCCCGACGCGATCGTCTCGTCGTTCGCGCAGCCGCGCCGCATCGACGGTCACCTCGTCGACGCGCAGCAGGCCCGGCGCGCGGTGGACCGGATCGTCGGCTACCGGCTGTCCCCGACATTGTGGCGCAACGTCGCGAGCGGCATCTCCGCGGGGCGCGTGCAGTCGGTGGCCCTGCGGATGATCTGCGATCGCGAGGACGCGATCCGCGCGTTCGTGCCGGTCGAGTACTGGTCGGTCCACGGCGACTTCAGCCGGGAGCGGCAGCGGTTCGCGACGACCCTCCACCGGGTCGACGGCCAGCGGGTCACCACGCCGAAGCACATGGCGGAGCGGGAGGAGAAGGGCACCGACGACCGCTACCTGCTCATCGGCGACGAGCAGGCGGCGGAGGGGCTGCTCGCCCGCGCCCGCGAGTCGGCCACCTGGACCGTCGCCGACACCACCCGCAAGGAGGTCAGGCGCAACCCGGCGCCGCCCTTCACCACCTCGACGCTCCAGCAGGAGGCGGCGCGCAAGCTCGGGTTCGGCGCGGCGAAGACGATGCGCGTCGCCCAGCAGCTCTACGAGGGTGTGAACATCGGCCGGGAGACGGTGGGCCTCATCACCTACCACCGGACCGACTCGCTGAACCTGTCGAACACCGCGCTCGGCGAGATCGCCGCCCACGTGCGGTCGGCCTACGGCGAGCGCTACGCCATCCCCGAGCCCCGCCGCTACAAGGGCAGGAGCAAGGGCGCGCAGGAGGCGCACGAGGCCATCCGCCCAACCTCGGTGAAGCGCCTGCCGGCCCAGCTCGCCGGCCGCCTCGACCGCGACCAGCTCGCGCTGTACGAGCTCGTGTGGAAGCGCACCGTCGCCACGCAGATGGCTCCCGCGGTGTTCGACTCGCTGCGTGCGGACCTCGTGAGCGCCGACGGCACCCTGCGGTTCCGCGCCACCGGGCAGGTGCTGAAGTTCGACGGCTTCATCACCCTCTACCAGGAGGGTCGCGACGACGACGCGCCCGAGGACGAGCAGGCCCCGACCGACCGGCTGCCCGACCTCGCCGACGGCCAGACCCTGACGCTCGCGGACGTGCGCGGGGAGCAGCACTTCACCGAGCCGCCCCCCCGCTACACCGAGGCGAGCCTCGTGAAGACCCTCGAGGCGGAGGGGATCGGCCGCCCGTCGACGTACGCCTCGATCATCGGCGTGCTGCTCGCACGGGAGTACGTGCGCCTCGACTCGCGCCGGTTCTTCCCCACGCCGCTCGGCGAGGTCGTGGTCGCCTACTTGAAGCAGCACTTCTCCGAGGTCGTCGACACCGGCTTCACCGCGCGGATGGAGGAGGAGCTCGACGAGATCGCCCGTGGCGAGGAGCGCTGGGAGCCGATGGTCTCCGAGTTCCTCACCGAGGTCGACGACTGGATCGCCGAGCGCAAGCCCGAGCGCCCCCGGATCCCCATCGAGGGGGCGCAGTGCCCGGAGTGCGGCGAGTCGATGGAGAAGGTGTTCAGCGGCAAGTCCCGCCAGTGGTTCGCCTCTTGTCACCGCTGGCCGGACTGCAAGGGGACCCTGCCGCTGGACGCCTACGGCAACATCACCACCGTCGAGGAGCTCAAGCCGGATCCCGACGTGCCGTGCCCGGAGTGCGGCAAGGGAACGATCCGCCGGGAGGGGCGCTTCGGGCCCTTCTACGGCTGCCAGGACTACCCGAACTGCAAGGGCATCGTGAACGTCCAGCAGCGCATCGGCTTCCCCTGCCCGAAGTGCGGCAAGGGCCACCTCGTCGAGCGCAAGTCCCGGTACGGCAAGCCGTTCTACGGCTGCAACCGCTATCCCGACTGCGAGTTCGCCCTCTGGACCACTCCGCTCGCGCAGCCGTGCCCGCAGTGCGGCGGGCCGATGAAGCCGCCGCGCAAGAACGCGAAGAACCCGACCGCCATCTGCGCGAACTGCGACGCGCGGGTCGAGGTCGACGCCGACCCGCCGCGGGTCGTCACGGAGGAGTTCGTCCCGGGGCGCCGCCCCGCGGCCGTGCCCGGCTGACGGGCCCTACCCGCCCGATCGTCCCGGCGCCCGCACGACGCCGAGCAGGCCGGTGCCCTCTCCGCCGTCCGGGGCGACCGCGCGGATTTCGGGCACCGGCGCGTCGGCGCGGGTCCGCGAGGCGCCCGCGACCTTCGCCGCTCCGCCGCCGAGCCGCACGGCGAGCTCCGGCACGTGCGTGCTGACCCAGCCCCAGACCCTGTTCACGACCGGCTCGCCGATGCGGCGCACGGCGTTCAGCGCGAACGGGTCCCCCTCGAGCCGCCACACGGTCGCGGGCTGGCCGGTCGCGTCGGTGAGCAGGCGCCGCAGCGCGGGCGCGTCGACGCATCCGACGTGGGGGGCGTAACCGGACCACCCGCCGAGGTAGCCGGTCTCGTCGGGGGTGGAGACGACGAGCAGCCCGCCCGGCGCCACCCGTGCGTACACCGCGGCGAGGAAGCCGGGCTGGTCGACCGGGCGGAGGTGCTCGATGACCTCCATCGCGGTGACGAGCCCGAACGCCCCGACAGCGACGTCGTCGAGGTCGGCGTACACCGCCGCGTCGGGAAAGGCCGTGGCGGCCACCTCTCGGACCCGGGCGTCGTGGTCGGTGAGGTGCAGCCCCGCCCCGAGGAAGTCGGCCATCCAGGCCGCCAGGGCCCCCACCCCGCTGCCGACGTCGAGGACGGGCCCGTCCACCCCGGCGGCGAGGGCCAGCTCGGCCGCGGCGAGGTAGTGCGCGACGTGGCGGACGACCGAGCGATGGCTGCCGTGCATGCCGACGTCGCCGCCCTCGGCGTTCACGTATGCCGCACCGCGGGTGCGGGCGGCCCGGTCGAGGAACAGACACGCCCCCCGCACCGCGGCGTCGAGGTCGCGGAGCGGCGGGCGCAGCTCGGGGGGAGGCGACGTCGTCACGGCCGGGCACCTTATACGAGACACCTGGCGTTACGCTGCTGCCGCACCCTCCCGGTGCGTCGGCGCGCGAAGGGGTAGGACGATCAGCGAGGAGCCGCAGGGGCAGGACGCAGCGGCGAGCGAGGACCTCGTGCTCGGCCGGGAGCAGCTCTCGGCCTACCGAGCCCTGATGCGCAACCGCAACTACCGCCTGTGGTTCCTGTCGTCGCTGGGGTCGAGCCTCGGCGACTGGGTCGGCCTGTTCTCCCTTCAGGTCCTCGTCATCTCGCTCGCCGAGCCGGGGTCGCGCATCGCGCTGTTCGGGCTCGGCGGCGTCATGATGGCCCGGCTGCTGCCGAGCGTGCTGTTCGGCCCCGTCGCCGGGGTGCTCGCCGACCGCTACGACCGGCGCCGGCTCATGGTCGCCGCCGACGCGCTGCGCGGCGCCCTCTACCTCGGGATCGCCTTCTCGGGCGAGCTGCTCACGTTGTTCGCGCTCGCCTTCCTCGTCGAGTGCCTGTCGCTCGTCTACATCTCCTCGAAGATGGCGGTGCTGCCGGGCATCGTCAAGCGCCGGGAGCTCACCCAGGCGAATCAGCTCGCCCTGTTCGTCACCTACGGGCCGCTGCCGCTCGGCGCGCTCCTGCCGACGCTCACCGTCGGGCTGGCGGCGCTCGTGCAGCGCGTCGGCGGCCCCACCATGGCGCCGCCGCGGCTGGCGCTGCTGCTCACGGTGGTCGGTTTCTGGGCGGCGGGAACGCTCATCTTCCGGATGCGCCTGCCGGCGCCGGGGCGGCCCGCGGGCACGCGCGACGACGACGCCAAGGGCATCGTCGCCGAGCTGCGGGCGGGGCTCGAATTCATCCGCGACCTGCCCCTCATCCGCTCGCTCATCACGGGGGTCGTGGGGGTGTTCTTCGGGGCCGGCGTCGTCGTCACGCTGGGTCCCGAGTTCGTCCGCAGCACGCTGGGCCGCTCGGAGACGGACTGGTTCACGCTGATGACGTTCGTGGGCACCGGGCTCCTCGTCGGCATCGCCGCCGTCCCGGCGCTCACCGGCCGCTTCCGCGAGGAGCGGCTGTTCCCCGTCTTCCTCGCCGCCACGGCGGGAATGGCGATCATCGTCGCGCTGCTCGACAACTTCGGCCGGACCCTGGCCGCCGGGGCCGTGCTCGGTGCGTCGGCGGGACTCGCCGTCGTCGTCGGCTACACGCTCCTGCTGCGTCACACCCCCGACGAGGTGCGGGGCAAGACGTTCGCCACGTTCTTCACCGCCAGCCGCATCGCGATGTTCGCCGCGCTCGGCCTTGCACCCTTCCTCGCCGGCGCGATCGGGGTGTTCACCGTCGGCGCCGGCGGCCGGTTCATCAGCGTGTCCGGGGTGCGGGTGACGATCCTCGCCGGGGGCATCGTCGCGCTCTACGCGGCGTTGCGCGGGGGCAGCGGCATGTACCGGGCGCTGCGCATGCAGGACGCCGCCGACGCCGGGACGCCGATGCGACTCCACCTCCAGTCGCGCGAGCAGTCACCGAGGACCGGGCTGTTCATCTCCCTCGAGGGCGGGGAGGGATCGGGCAAGTCGACGCAGCTGCGCGCCCTCGTGGCGGCGCTCGAGCAGGAGGGGCACGACGTGGTCGCCACACGCGAGCCCGGCGGGCCGCCGGTGTCCGAGCGCATCCGCGAGGTGCTGCTCGATCCCGCCACGGGCACCATGGACGCGCGCACGGAGGCGCTGCTCTACGCGGCGGCCCGCGCCGAGCACGTCCGGCGCGTCATCCGCCCGGCGCTTGCCGCCGGTAAGACGGTGGTGTGCGACCGCTTCCTGGACTCGTCGGTCGCCTACCAGGGGGTTGCCCGGGGCCTCGGTGAGGACGTCGTCTACGAGATCAACAAGTGGGCGACCGACGGGGTCGAACCCGACGTCGTCGTGCTGCTCGACATCGACGCCGAGGAGGGGCTGCGGCGTGTCGGCGCGCGCGCCGGACGCGACGGCCGCGACGGCCGCGATGACGGGGCGGACCGCATCGAGCGGGAGGACGCCCGCTTCCACGCCCGGGTGGCCGACGGCTTCCGCACGCTCGCGCAGCGCCATCCGGACCGGATCATCGTCGTCGACGCGCGCGGCGACGCCGACACGGTGACCCGGCGCGTGCGTGAGGCGCTGCGACCGTGGCTGTCCTCGCCCGACAGCGGCCGCGCGGCACGCGCGGCCGACGTGGTCGACCGCCAGTCCGGCGGCGCGGGCCGGTGACGGTGCCCCCGCGGCGCTAGGGTCGCGGTGTCGGACGAGGGAGGTGTGCGGTGGAGGCCGCTGCGGCGACTGATCTGTGGGCGGCGACCGGTCAGACTCGTGCCGCCGAGGCGCTGCGCGCCGCCGTGGCCGGCGGCGAGATGGCGCACGCCTGGGCGTTCACCGGCCCTGCCGGCGTCGGTCAGGAGCAGGCCGGCCGGGCGCTCGCCGCGGCACTCAACTGCCCGCGGACCACGTCCGGGCGGCCCTGCGGCGCGTGCGACGTGTGCAGCCGCTGCGCGCGCGGCGCGTACCCGGCCCTGTGGGAGTTCGCGCCGGCGGGGCGCGAGCACCGCGTCGACGACGTGCGCGGGCAGTGGCTTCGTGCGGCCTCGCGCTCGGCGGTCGAGGGGGACTGGAAGGTGCTCCGCATCGCAGAGGCGGACCGGATGAACGAGGCTGCGGCCAACGCCTTCCTCAAGGGGCTCGAGGAGCCCCCCGCGCGCACGGTGTGGGTGCTCGACGTCGCGGACCCCGACGAGCTGCCCGACACGATCCTGTCGCGCTGCCGCCCGGTGCGGTTCGTCCCGTGGGGGCCGGACGAGCTCGACGTCCAGGCCCGGCGTCTCGGCCTCGCCGACGACCGCGATCGCGCCCTCGCGGTGCGTGCCGCGCTCGGGCTGCCCGCGCGCCTGACCCGCTTCGCCGCCGAGGGCGGCCTCGACGACCTCCGCACGCACCGCGAGATCCTGGGCGGTCTGCGGGAACGGGGCCCCGGCTACGCCCTCCTCGCCGCGCGGGCGATCGACGAGGAGGTCAAGCGGCGCACCACCGCACTGAAGACGGAGTCGAAGGCTGAGCGCGCCGCGCTCGCCGAGCTCTACGGCGAGCAGCTGCCCCGCGGGGTGGTCAGGCAGCTCGACGAGCGTGTGGCCCGCCAGGAACGCGAGGCGCGCACCGCGGTGGTGCAGGCGGCCCTCGACGACCTCCTCGCTCGGCTGCGCGACGCGGTCCTCGTCGCCGCCGGTTGGGATCCCGCTACCGCCGTCCACGCGGACGCACCCGACGGCCTGCGCGCGGACGCCGATGCGCTCGGGCTCCCCGGGCTGCTGCGGGCGTGCGACCTCGTCGCGGCGACGCGTGAGCACCTCGAGCTCAACGTCCAGCAAGGCCTCGCCCTCGAGGCGCTGTTCCTCGACCTGTCCGCGATCGTGCTGGAGAACGCGCGGGGCTGAGGCGTGCCGCCGTAGGGCGCACGAAGCGGTGCCGCACCCCCCGCACGACGATGCGCTCTATGCGGTGGCCGCCGCAGTCGCTAGGCTATTGCAAGACGTTTGCAGTTGATAGGAGATCGCGGTGAACCCTCCTGCAGTACGGCTCGAGGGCGTGACGGCCGGGTACGCGGGCACCCGCGTGCTCCGGGAGCTGTCGTTCACCGTGGAGCCCGGCGAGCTGCTCGGCGCGGTCGGCCCGAGCGGGTCGGGCAAGACGACGCTGCTGCGACTGCTCACCGGGCAGGCGGAGACCTACGCCGGGACGGTCCGGGTGTTCGGTGAGCCGGTGCGCCGCGGCCGGCCGGTGCGCCGCGTCGGGTACGTGCCCCAGCTCGACGGCGTGGACTGGGACTTCCCGCTGACGGTCGAGCAGGTCGTGCTCCTCGGGCTCGCGGCTGACAGCCGGCGCGTGCCGTGGTTCAGCCGGGCGGAACGCCGGCGGGTCGGCGCGACGCTCGACCGGCTCGGCCTGGGCGGCCTCGGGGCCCGCCACATCCGCGAGCTGTCCGGCGGCCAGCAGCAGCGCATGTTCCTCGCCCGGGCGATGGCCCGCCGCGCCGAGCTCATCCTCCTCGACGAGCCGACGAGCGGCGTGGACCTCGCCACCCGCCACGACGTGCTCCACCTGCTCGGGGAGCTGAACGCCGAGGGCGTGACGATCCTGCTCACCACGCACGACCTCAACTGGGTGGCGGCGCACCTGCCGCGGGTGCTGTGCCTGAACGGCACGGTCGTCGGCGACGGTCACCCCGTCGAGGTGTTCACCCCCGACGTGCTGCGGACCACCTACGGCGCCGAGGTCCGGGTGATCCACCAGGGCGACCTCGTGTTCGTCGCCGACCAGACCCACGTCCTCGGACCCGTCCACGAGCCGCCGCGGCGGGCCGCTGCGCCGAGCCGGCGCGAGCGGTGACCTGGCTGGCCGAACCCCTGTCGTACGCCTTCTTCGTCCGGGCGCTGGCGGCGGGCGTCCTGATCGGCGCGATGTGCGGGGCGGTCAGCGTCTTTGTCGTGCTCCGGCGCATGAGCTACATCGGCCACGGCCTCGCGCACAGCGTCCTCGGCGGCGTCGCCGTGGGCGCGGCCCTCGGGTACCACCACTACGTCGGCGCGGTCGTCGCCACCCTCGTCGCCGCGCTGCTCATCGACCGTGTCGCCCGCCAGCGGGGCCTGCACGCCGACGCCGCGATCGGCATCGTGACCACGGCGATGTTCGCCGCCGGGATCGCCATCGTGTCGATGGTGCCCCGCGCGGGCGGCAGCACCGAGGCGCTGCTGTTCGGCTCCATCCTCGCGGTGACCCGCGCGGACCTCATGATGGCGGCGGGCGTGGCCGCAGCTTTTGCCGCGGTGCTGTTCTTCCTCGCCAAGCCGCTCGTGTTCGTGACCTTCGACCCCGAGGTGGCGGCCGTCCAGGGGGTACGGGCGGGGGTCATGGAAGCGGTGTTCCACCTCCTTACGGCCGGCGTCATCATCGCCTCCGTGCGGGTGCTCGGGGTCCTGCTCGTCGCCGCCGTCGTCGTCATCCCCGCGGCGCTCGCCCGGCTCGTGACGCGCTCGATCGCGGGCATGCTCGCCGTGGCCACCGCGGTCGGCGTCGTGTCGAGCGTCGCCGGCCTCTACCTGTCGTTCCACGCCGGTGTCCCGAGCGGCCCGGCGATCGTGCTCGTCGGCGCGGGCCTCTTCGCCGCCACAACCCTCGCCGCGTGGGCCGGCGCCCGTCTCGTTGGCGTACGCGCCCGCCGGGAGGCGGCCTTCGACGCGCCGCACCCACCGCCCGGGGCGCTCAGCCGGTTGGACTGAGCCGCCCCCCGTCCGCCAGTCAACCTGTCACCCGTCGCTCCTGGGCCCTGCGGAGCGGCGCGTGCGCGCCTCGGCCTACCCGGGCATCACGGCGGCGTGGCGTGATCGGGCTGCCGGATCGGGCGAGTCGCGGGGTGGGTCCTGCGGGGGGCCCTTGCGTGCCCGGCGTCGCCCCTTTCGCGGCAGGCGCCTGCCTGGGGGCCAGCCCTCCGGAGAGCGGCGCCGGGGCGCCGACGGCGCGCCGCGGCGAGCAGGCGGGCGGGGGCCGACGACGCCGACCGCTACCGCCCGAACCGCCGCAGTCGCAGGGAGTTCGTCACCACGCTCACGCTCGAGAACGCCATCGCGGCCCCGGCGATCATCGGGTTGAGGAGCCCGGCCGCAGCCAGGGGGATGGCGGCGACGTTGTAGCCGAACGCCCAGAAGAGGTTCTGCAGGATCGTCCGGTAGGTGCGCCGGGACAGCTCCATGGCGGTGACCACACCAGCGAGGTCGCCGCGGAGCAGGGTGAGGTCACTCGACTCGATCGCCACGTCGGTTCCCGTGCCGATGGCGATGCCCAGGTCGGCCTGGACGAGCGCGGGTGCGTCGTTCACGCCGTCGCCGACCATGGCGACATTCTCGCCTTGAGCCTGCAGCCGCTCGATCTCGCTCTTCTTGTCCGCGGGCAGGACGTCGGCGAGGACCCGGTCGCCCCGCTCGAAGTCGAACCCCGCCGCGCCGGCCATGGCGTCGGCCGTGCGGGCGTTGTCGCCGGTGATCATCGCCACGCCGAGACCCATGGCGTGCAGGCGGGCGACGACATCGACGGCACCCTCCTTGAGGGTGTCGGCGACGGCGAGCACACCGCGCACCTCGCCGTCCCAACCCGCGAAGACGGCGGTCTTCGCCTCGTTCTCGAGCCGCTCGGCCGCCGCGTCGAGCTCTCCGGGCAGGAGCAGTCCCGCCTCGGCGAGGAGCTTGCGTCGCCCTACCCACACGGTCGTGCCATCGACATCGGCGTGCACGCCGCGCCCCGGGACCGCGGCGAAGCTGCGCGCGGGGGGCAGCGTGCCGAACCGCGCGCGGGCGCTGTCAGCGACGGCCTGCCCGATGGGATGCTCGCTGTCGGCTTCGACCGCACCGGTGCGGCGCAGCAGCTCGTCCTCGGCGGTGCCGGGAGCGGTGACGATGTCGGTCAGCGCCATCTCGCCGGCGGTGAGGGTTCCCGTCTTGTCGAACACGACGGTGGTGATCCTGCGGGTGCGCTCGAGCACGTCGACGCTCTTGATGAGGATGCCGAGGTCGGCGCCGCGTCCCGTGCCGACCATGATCGCCGTGGGGGTGGCAAGACCGAGCGCGCAGGGGCAGGCGATGATGAGCACCGCCACGCCGGCGACGAGGCCACGCAGCGGCTGCCCTGCCAGAAGCGCCCAGCCGGCGGCGGAGAGGAGCGCCACCACGATCACCGTCGGCACGAACACCGAGGCGATCCGGTCCGCGAGCCGCTGTACGGGCGCCTTGCCGCTCTGTGCCTCCTGGACGAGGCGCACGATCTGCGCGAGCGCGGTGTCGGCCCCGACGGCGGTTGCCCGCACGGTGAGCACGCCGGAGGTGTTGACGGTCGCTCCGGCGACGCGGTCGCCGACCGCCTTCTCGACCGGCACCGACTCGCCGGTGAGCATCGACTCGTCGACGGCCGACGCCCCGTCCACGACATCGCCGTCCGTGGGGACCTTCTCGCCGGGACGCACGCGCAGGAGGTCGCCGACGGCCACCTCCTCGACGGGGACGAGAACCTCCTCGTCGCCGCGGAGCAGGCGGGCCTGCTTCGCTCCCAGCTCGAGCAGCGCGCGGATCGCCTGCCCGGCCCGACCCTTTGCGCGGGCCTCGAAGTACCGCCCGAGGACGAGGAACGTGATGATCATCGCGGCGGCTTCGAAGTAGAGGAAGCCGCCGGTGAAGAGCGCCACGACCGAGTAGCCGTAGGCGGCGAGCGTGCCCATCCCGATGAGCGTGTCCATGTTGGCGGTCAGCCGGCGGGCCCGGCGCACCATCTCGGCGAGGAACGGCCAGCCGACGACGAACTGCACCGGTGTCGCGAGCACGAACTGCGTCCAGCGGGCCCACTCCGCATGCATGAGCTCCATCGGCGCGATGCCGAGATCCGGCCCCATCGCGAGGTAGAGGACGACAAGGCTCGGGGGCCAGGCGAACACGACCCGCCGCAGCCACATCCGTTGGGCGCGGTCCTCTGGGCTGTCCTCACCGGCCTCCGGCTCGGGCGTGTCCCCGACGGGTGCGAGGTTGTAACCGATCCGGTCGACGGCGGCCCGCAGCTCCTCGACGCTCGTCTCGTCAGGCGAGACCTCGACGTGCGCCCGACCCGTGGCGAAGTTCACCTCGGCTAGCTCGACGCCGCGCTGGCGGGACAGGATGCGCTGCACGCGGGCAGCGCAGGACCCGCAGGTCATCCCCTCGACGGCGAAGTCGAGCGCCTGCGTGTCCGAGCCGGTCAGGGAGGTTTCGGCCACGGTCAGGCCGGTACCTCGTAGCCCTGCTCCTCGATGACGGCGACGAGGTCGGTGCGGCTCACGGTGTCGGGGTCATAGGACACCGACACGGTGGCATCCGCGACGTCGACCGTGGCGGTCTCCACGCCGTCGAGCGGCTGGAGCGCGCCCTCGATAGCCGCCTTGCAGTGCCCGCAGTGGATCTCGGGGACGCTGATGACTTCCTGCTTCATGTTCCCTCTCCTTCGGTGGGGGTGGGTCGCAGGACCCGCCGGTCGTACTTCAGGGTCTCCATAAGCTCGTCAACGATCTCCTCGGTGCGGCCCGCACGGATGGCGTCCGCCACGCACGTCTCGAGGTGGTTGCGGAATACCGTGCGGCTGGCTGCCTCGAGGGTGCCCTGCACGGCTGCGAGCTGCTTCATGACGTCGGGGCAGTAGGCGCCGGCCTCAACCATCCGCACAACGCCGTCAAGGTGACCCCGGGCGGTCTTCAGGCGGTTGAGAACCTGATCGTGGTACTGCGCCATGGCCCAAGCCTACCCCACCCCAGGTGGGGTGCAAGTGCGGGCGGCTAGCGCCCGAAGGCGATGCCGTACGCCGTCGCCTAGACCGGCGAGCATCTACCGCGAGCGTCACCGGGGCGAGCCTCGGCCCCTTGACGGCCCGGCCGCCCATGCCATGACGATCCGGCTGCTCATCGTCGACGACCAGGATCTCGTGCGCACCGGCGTGCGGATGATCGTCGAAGCGGACGACGATCTCGTGGTCGTCGGCGAAACCCGCGACGGGGGAGAGGCGGTCGCCAATGCCCGCCGGTTGCGCCCGGCCGTCGTGCTCATGGACGTGCGCATGCCCGGCACCGACGGGTGGAGGCGACCCGCCAGCTCCCGGCGCGCGAGCGCGACGTGTTCGAGGTACTCGTCCGGGGACGCTCGAACGCCGACATCGCGGCGGAGCTCTACGTCGAGGCCTCCACGGTGAAGACCCACGTCGCGCACGCCTTGGCCAAGCTCGGCCTGCCCGACCGCGTCTCGGCGGTGATCTACGCCTACGAAACGGGCCTCCTCGTGCCGGGCAGGAGCTGATCCGGAGGCCCCCGCGAGTCGCATTCGCGCGGCCGGCGGGCTACCCTTGCGCTCGCGCCGGGATAGCTCAGTCGGCAGAGCGATTCACTCGTAATGAATAGGTCCGGGGTTCGATTCCCCGTCCCGGCTCAAAGCCTGTAGCAGCGGGGGTTTCCGCCCCTCGACGGCAAGGGAGCTTGTAGCAGCGCTTCAGTTCATACGCCCTCCGGTCGTCGGGTCACCCAGGGAGTTGCACCCCGAGCGGCCGGAATGTGACATCGGCCTCGCCCCAGGTTCTCGTGGCCCAGGAACTTCACGCCGAGGGCCGGAGTGGCAATCGTCGCTCACCCAGCGCTTCGGCCGGGGGTGCTGGTTGCCCCGGCGCAGCCGCGTGCCGGCTGGCCACACCACGGTGCGCAGGCCGCGACCGGGTGTGGGCCGACACCGGACAGTCCGGCTGGCCGCACGGGACGCGCCGGTCACTCCTGGAACATGCCGGCCACGGCGCGGCGGATACCATCGACGTCGCCGGCCCGCAGCCGCTGCGCGGGCGACGCACCGTCCAGCCAGGTGTCGGGCGTCTCCAGCCAGTGCCACACCGCCCAGCCGTCCATGCCGTGCGCCACCAGCCGACCGACGATCTCGGCGACCTGGTCGTCAAGGGCGAACCCCGTGGTCGAGTTGGAGCGCGGGGACGAGGAACAGCCCATCGTGGGTCACGGTCACCAGCCGCCCGGCGTTGCGGTGCCGGCGATCAGCGGCGGACGGTGACTGGATCCCTGCCGGTCGCGGCGGCGATCTGATCGACGGTCACCGCGGTGGCGGAGGTCAACAGCCCGGCGTGAGCTGCATTGACCAGCCGGGCGTTCTCGACCGCGGCATGGTCCAGGACGGGCACCACCACCTGGGGCTGCACGAACTCGACCGTGGCCACTCCGCCAGTGTCCCCAGCGTGTCAACGAGATCGGCCCATCCCCCTCGGCCAGGCAAGTGGTGGCTGCTGCGGTGGCCGTCGGCTCGGGCCATGGCGGCGATTCAGGAGAACCGGCTATGGGCCGACATCACGCTCGCTGGAGTCACCTGCACGGCCCTACCTCCTCGTAAGTTGGCGAGTGATCCACCCTGGATTCGGGCTCAGTTCGGAGGTGCGAAGAACTCGAGAGCGATGCCGTCGGGGTCTTTGAAGCTGAGGCCTGAGCCGTAGTCAGCATCGATGATGCCACCGTGGGGGATGTCGAGGTTGTCGAGATGGGTCTGCCATGAGGTGAGGGCTGTCCGGTCGGGGCATGCGAAGGCGATGTGGTCGAGGCCGGGGCGGAGTTCGGTGAACGTGGCGTCTGTGTCGGTTTTGGGGTGTTGGTGGAGGCCGAGGAGGGTGCCGCCCATCATGAACACGGTGTGGTGGAAACCGGCATCGGTGGGTTCGTCGAGCACGGGGTCGGCGCCGGTGAGGCGCTGGTACCAGGGGCGGCTCACGGCCAGATCCTTGACGGTCACGGCGACGTGTCCGATCGGGGGGAAGTCAGTCATCGTTGTCTCCTTTTGTGTGGACGGTGAGTGCGAGAATGTCGGGTCGGGCGTAGTGCCCGATGGGGTCGAAGGCTCGGCGCCCCGCGGCGATCCGTGTGAGGTCCAGGGCCGCCGTCAAGGTCTTCGTGGCGCCGGTTACTGGTCCTTCGAGGATCTCTCCGCCGGGGGCGACGATGGTGGTGTTGCCGCGGGACAGGAAGTCTTCTTCGCCGCCGTAGATGTCGTCGGCGCCAGGGAGGTCGCGGGGTATGTCGCAGCCACGGAGGTAGGCGGTGACGCCGACGACGAAGACCTGGCCTTCCTTGGCGACATGTCTCAGCGTTGGGACCCATACATCGGTGTTGTCCCAGGTGGGGGCCAGCACGATGTCGACGCCCTTCTGGTAGAGGGCGGCCCGGGCGAGGGGCATGTAGGCCTCCCAACAGATCAGGGATCCGACCTTTACCCCACCGATATCGACGACGGTCAGCAGGGGTCCATGCCCGTTCGCCCAGATAAGCCGTTCGGCGCCGGTCGGCACGAGCTTGCGATGGAGACCCGCGATCGTGCCGGCGCTGTCGATGTAGACGACGGCGTTGTAGAGGGTGCCTGAGGCGCTCCGCTCGGTGATGCCCAGTGCGACCCACACGCCGGCGGCTTCGGCTGCGGTGCGGGCCGTGTCGAGTGCGGGCCCGGAGACGTCGACGGCCTGGTGCAGGAACCGGGCGTACCAGTCCTTGTCGCACCATGGGTTCTGGCGCCAGACCCAGTCGGGGTACCCGGGGACGAAGGATTCGGCGAACACAACGAGATCGGCGCCGTCCGCGCCGGCTTGGGCGATGTGGTCGGCGACGATGTCCAAGGTGGCGTCGCGGTCGAGGTAGGCGGGGGTGGCCTGCACGGCAGCGACACGGAACTCTCTCCCGAGGTTCATCGGGTGGCCACCGTGTGCTGATCGGCACGGGAGATCATCTGGTCGCCTTTCCGGTTGCGAGGTGTCATCCTTGAGGCGCTAGTCGCGGCCGCTTTCCGCCAGATTCCATCTGGCGATTTCCGGCTCGGCAGGAGACGTGCAGTGGCGGACGCGGGACAGACCGGGATCGTCGGGCGGGTGGGACCGCTGCGACGCCTTGGCGAGGCGATGTCTGCGTCGGCGCAAGGTCGTCGCGCGGCGATCCTGGTGAGCGGCGAGGCCGGGATCGGCAAGACCTCCCTGGTACGAGCTGCGATCGACATGTCCGCAGGTGACGCGATCGTCGGCTGGGGCACGGGATGGCAGGGCGGCGGCGCACCCGGGTTCTGGCCCTGGATGCAGGCGTTCGGCGACCTCGTCCGGACCGTCGGGACAGATGCCGCCCGTGAGGCCGCCGGTTACGACCATGGCGCGCTCTCGGTGCTGGTCCGGGAGTTCGGCGCGGCGGAGGCAACCAACGATCTCGGCCAAGACCGGCTGCTGCTGCTCGATGCGGCTGTTCGTTGGCTCGAGGCTCTGGCGCAGGACCGCCACGTCGTCCTGGTGCTCGACGATCTGCAGTGGGCCGACACCTCCACGTTCGACCTACTCGACCATGTGGTCGCCGCACCCGTGACCGCCCGCCTGCTCCTGATCGGCGCCTACCGGCACGACGAACTCGGCCATCACGACCGGGCGAGGGTGGCCACGCTCGCCTCCCACGCCGAGCATGTCCACCTCGACGGCTTGACGCTCGGAGAGGTCGAGGAGCTCGTGGAAGCGATGGGCGACCCGGCGACGGCGAGCACGCGCGCGTCCGAGCTGCATCGACGGACCGGGGGCCATCCGCTGTTCGTGAGCGAGCTCGCCAGGTTGTCCAAGGGCAGTCGGGCATGCCCTCTGCCCACCGTGGTGACCGGTGCGGTCAGCCGGCGATTGGCGACCCTGCCTGATGAGACCCGTGAGCTGCTGGAGTCCGCCAGCGTCCTCGGGAACCGGCTCCTGCCGGACGTGCTAGCGGCGGCGGTCGAGGAGACTCCTGCTGTCGTGGTCGACCGCTTGACGCCCGCCGTCGCCGCAGGGCTGATCCGGACCACGCCGGAAGGTGAGTTCTGGTTCACCCATGACCTTTTCCGAGAGACCCTCTACGACCAGCTCCACGCCACTCGGCGGTCGTTGCTCCATGGTCTGACCGGTGATGCCCTCGAGGCCCGCAGCGAACGGGGCGCCCACGTACCACCCGGCGACCTTGCCCGGCACTTCGCCAAGGCGGCGAGCGCATGCGAGGCCCCGAAGGCGGTCCACTGGGCCCGTGAAGCCGCCGCTGACGAACGGCGACGTTCTGCGTTCACCGAGGCTGCAGGGCATCTGCGTCGCGTCCGTGACGCCGTCATTGACGCAGGACGGAGCATCGAACCTGAGGTGCTCGTCGGGCTCCTGGTCGAGGAGGCGGACGATCGGGCGCGATCTGGAGATCCTGACGTTGCCCGCAGCCTGCTTGAGGCGGCCGCGAGGTCCGCGCCTGATTCGGTGCACCAGGCTGACGTGGCGCTGGCCGTGCAGCGCCTCGGCGCCAAGTTCGCTGCACCTCGCGACGCGATCATCGGTCAGCTTGAGACGGCACTCGAAACTGTGACCGGTGTGGATCTGCCCAGGCAGGCCCAACTCACCGCAGCGCTCGCCCGGGAGCTCCTGCACTCGGTCTCCTCCGACCGGGCGAGGGCCGGTCCCCTCAGCGAACAGGCGATCGCCCTCGGTCGACAGGCGGACGACGACGAGACCCTCGGCGCCTGTCTCCTGGCGGGCCACGACGCGCTGTGGCGACCGGGAACGGGGTCCGAGCGCGCCCGGCTCGGCCACGAGATCGCTGCGGTCGGACGTCGGCTCGGTGACACCGGCCGACTCGCCGAGGGCTTGCTCCTGGAGGCCAACGGACTGCTCGAGTCCGGTTCGGCCGGCTTCCGACCGGTGCTCAACCGTTGGTTTGCACTGCTCGACGAGCGTGACGAGCCCCGCGATCGTTACCTGACCGCGACCAGACGCGCCGCGCTGGCGCTCCTTGAAGGTGACACCGATCGAGGCGCGTCACTGATGAGCGAGGCGGCACGGATCGGTGAACAGATCCACGAGCCGGATACCGGCAACGTGCTCATGTCCCAACGGGTCGCGCTCGCATGGGCGCGCGATGATCCTGATGAGCTCACCGACCTTGCCACCGACGCGGTCCGGTGGTGGACCGGGACCCCCGTGGTTGCCCACGCCGTGGCGGCCGGCGCCTCCGCCGCCGCTGGAGATCTGGCCGTTGCGGAACGTTCGGTCGCCATGGTGGCGGCGTTCGGAGGGTGGCGCAGCCAAGGTTTCTATCCTCGCTCGCTCCTGGTCGTCCGCCTCGCAGAGGCGGCCATCGCCCTGGGCGACACCGAGCTGTGCCGCGAGCTCCTCACCGAGATCGACCATCTCACCGACAGCTGTGGCGTTAATGGCGCAGTCGTGGCTTTCGTGGCTCCCTTCGCTCATACGGCCGGCATCCTCGCCGGCGAGCTCGGCGACCAGGACATCGCCGACGCGATGCTGTGTCGATCGATCGCCACCGCCCGACAGCTGGGAGCCGACGTCTGGGTCCGCCGCGGCGAGACTGCCCGGGACACCCTCGCCAGGAAGCGAACAGAGGCAGCCGCCCCGGCTCTCGACGCCGCGGCGGCCTCCCTCACGAGATCCGGTAACGTCTGGACCGTCTCCTGGCGCGGAGAGCGCGCACAACTTGCCCACGTGAAGGGGCTGGCTGACATTGCCATGCTCGTGCGCCATCGCGGGCAGGAGGTCTCGGCGCTCCTGCTCGCTGGCAGTACCCAAGCCGCCGGGAGTAGCGATCGTCTCATCGATCTCGGGGCGCTCGGCGCCTACCGCGATCGCCTTGCCGAGCTGGCAGGAGAGATCGACCAGGCCGACAGCGACGGCGACATCGGACGCTCGGAGCGCCTCGAGAACGAGCGCGAGCACCTTCTCGCCGAGGTCCGGCGCAGCACCGGGCTCGGCGGCCGACTTCGCACCGGCGCCAACGAACCTGCCGAACGGGCCCGCAAAGCCGTCACCGCCCGCCTACGTGACGCCGTACGCCGGCTCGATGCTGTCGCTCCGCTCCTTGCAGCACACCTCGACCGGTCCATCCAGACCGGTCTGCGATGCTCGTACACCCCCGAGGGCGACGACGCCTCAGTCAGGTGGTACGTGGAGACCTAAAGAGATGGCTTGTCTAGATGCACTGTCGCCTCATACCGACCGTCCTACACCAGCCGCGCGGCAAACGAGGCGACCTGGACGGCCCGCACCCGGCAGCAACGCGTCGAGGGGTGGTGCCAGGCAGTGTCGGCGGCGCTGGACGTCCCGACCTGACCGTTGCGCTGGAGCGGGTCACCACGCCCACGCCGGGGCGGCCGGGCTCTGGTCGGCACATCTGTTCGCTGGATGCTGGTAATGTCCGCTAAATCAGCTGTCGGCCAGCGTGGCGAAGGCGGCGGTTGGGACGATGCCGTCGCTGACCTTTGTGAGGTGCTGGCGTGCCCGGTCGACGGCCGGACCCACCGGCGGGGTGAGGGAGGAAACCAATCCGGCGTGCAGGACCGCCGCTCCGCCGCCGGCGGTCAGTCGGGCCCGTGCTGCCCGGTCGGCGTCGGCCGGGGTGGCGTGGGCTGTGACGGCCACGTCGCCGGCGACCGACCGGGTTGCGGCGACCGCTGCCAGGCGCTGGGGCCGTCCGTTGGCGAGCTTACCGCCGAGGAACGCGAGCGCGGCATCGACCCAGCCCTCGGGTTCCCCCAGGAACGGCAGGACGTCGGGGATGCCTGGCTGCACGACGTGATGGCCGTCGGGCAGCAGGGCGAGGACCTCCGCGGTGTGCAGTCCGTTGCCGGGCGCGTCCGGCCGGTCGATCACCAGGGTTGGCACCGCGGTGCGGGCCACGAGGTCGGTCAGGTCGGCGGCGAACAGCATGCGAAAGAACGCGCGAGCGACCGCGGGGCTGGCGCCGCGCTCGCCGCCGCGGTCCAGCCAGTCGGTGAACGCGGCATCGCCGGTGCGGGAAGGCGCGAGGTAGCTGACCGCATCGCTGGCGCCCGGACGCCCGTCGATGTTGTCGATGACCTCATCCAGTTGCTCCTCTCCCCAGGCCGACCGAAGTGGCACGCCGGCCAAGACCAGGCGTGGGACGAGGTCCGGCCGGCGTGCCGCGAGGTGCATGGCGACGGCTGTCGAGGGGCCGCAAGCGATGACGGGGCTGACATGGACCCTCAGGTGGTCGAGGACCGCCGCGGCGTCGTCGGCCCAGCCTTCAAAGCCCAGCTGCGGGGGCGGGACCGGGTCAGACAGGCCCAGGCCGCCCAGGTCCATCACGACGACGCGGTGCCGTGCCGCGAGCTGCTTCAAGAAGGCTGCGGCCGACGGCTCCTCGATCAGCATCTCGCTGGGCATGAACAGGCCGTGGAGGAACAGCAGCGGCGGCCCCGCGCGGCCGAGCACCGCATGGCACAAAGACCGGCCGTCGTGCTCGGCGTAGCGAACGGGCATGCGGCGGAGTGCCGTTGCTGACCCGGTCAGCACCTCAGCTCGGGCGCGCTGCAAGGCCTCGCCCGGGTCGATGCCGAGCTCCCTGGACAGGGCGCTGCGCACGTCGTCGAAGCGGGACATGGCCTCGTCGCGTCGACCGGCAGCGGCAAGCGCCCGGACCCACAGCGCCCAGAGCGTCTCGTCAAACGGGGCGTCGGCGCACGCGGGGGCCAGCACCTCCGCTGCTCGTACCGGGCGTCCGAGCCCCAGGAGCGCCTTCGCGAGGGCGGCCACGCCCTCAGACAGCAGCCCGGCCAACTGGGTGCGGGCGATGTCAGCGGAGACGGTCGACAGCTCGGCGTAGGGCGTACCCCGCCACAGGCTCAGCGCCGCCTGGGCGGCCGCCTGGGCGGTCTCGTGGTCGCCGACCTGCCCGGCCGCGACGGCGTGCGCCAGCAGTCCCTGTGCGCGGTTGACGTCTAGTGCAGCGGCCGGCACGTCCAGCCGGTAGCCGTCGGGGCCCGATACGAGGTGCTGCGGGCCCAGCACATGGCGCAGGCGGCTGACGTAGGACCGGACCGTCTGCACCGAGCCACCGCCAGCCTCACCCCAGAGGACCTCGACGAGCCAGTCGGCGGGGACCGCCGCCGGGTACGCCAACGCCAGGGCGGTCAGCACCGCGCGCTCCCGGGCGCGCGGCAGTTCGATGACGGTGCCGTCCATGGTGGCCACCACGCGTCCCAGCACGTCCACGGTCAGGGCCATGACGCACGCTAACCCGGCCGTCCCCTGCACGCCACCCATCCCCCGGCGGAAGGCGTTGCACGGCGTGTCACGGTCGCGCCACCGTCGTGCAACGACACGGGCGCACCGTGCTGGGCATGGACACCGCGACCCAACAACTGGTCACCTCGACGCCCGTCCTCCTCGGGGTGGGGGACCCCACGCCAGCTGCGTGGTGTGCGGCCAACGAGAACGCCCTCCCCGGCATGGCGCCGAGGAGCACAGCCCAGGGCGATGCCGGCCGCGGCCGCGGCCTGCACGTCGAGGTCCATACGACCACCGGCCGGCCCGACCGCCTCGTCGCCGGCATCGCTCGCACCATCAGCGGCCAGGTGATCGCATGACACCCACGCGCTACCTGGCCGCCCGGCTGTGGGACGGTCTCGGGTCCCTGGTGCACCGCGGCGCGGTCGATGTCGTCGACGGCACCATCACCGCCGTCGGTCGGGCCGACCGGCTGCCCCCGTCCCCGCCGGGCGCGGTCATCCGCGACCTGGGCGACGTCACGCTGCTTCCAGGGCTCATCGACACCCACGTCCACGTGACGTTCTCCACCGGCACGGACGTGGTCGCCGACTTCGAGCGCGACCGGTCCGTTGAGGGCGGCGGACCGCTCCTCGCCCACGCGCAACGCAACCTCGGCATCGCGCTGGACGTAGGCACGACCACCGTCCGCGACCTCGGCACACCCGCGCCGATCGCCACCGCCATCCGCGCTGCAGTGGCCGACGGCACGCTCCGCGGTCCGGACGTGATCACCTCTGCATCGCCGCTGACCACACCGGGCGGTCACTGCCACTTCCTGTCCCACGAGGTCGGGCCGGACGAGGACCCGGCCGCGGCCGTCGACCGGGCGGTCGAGGCCGGCGCCGACCTGATCAAGGTCTTCGCCTCAGGTGGGAACCTGACGCCCCACTCCTCGCCGCTGGCGCGTCAGTTCGACCGCGCGGCCCTGCAGGCCATCGTCGGCGCCGCGCACCGGCGAGGACTGATCGTCGCCGCGCACGCCTTCGGTCACGACAGCGTCGTCGACTGCGCCGCCGTCGGCGTGGACACGATCGAGCACTGCGCCTTCCTCACCCCCGCCGGTCCGGTGGTCGACGCCGAGACGCTGGTGCGCATGGCCGGCGACGGAATCATCGCCGTGCCCACGGTCGCATCGGGTCCACCACCCCCTGACTCCTTCGACCCGACCACCGTCCCGCTGGCCATCAGAGAGAAGATCGAGGCGCTGATGCGCCTGTTTCCGCTGGCCCGCGATGCCATCCGGGCGATGGTGGAGGCCGGCGTCGAGCTGACGGCCGGCACCGACGCCGGCATCCCGAAGCGACCGTTTGACTCCCTGACCGCCTCCGTTGCCTGGTTCGGCTCTGCCGAAGGGCTCGGCATGAGCACGGCCGAAGCGCTGGCAACGGCCACACCATCGCGGCGCGGGCCTGCGGCCTGGAGGACCGCGGCGCCCTGCGCCCTGGACTGCGGGCCGACCTGCTGGCCGTGGACGGCAACCCGCTCACCACGCTGGCCGACCTCACACGCACCCGCGTGGTCGTCCTCCAAGGAAAGGAGGTGGTGAACCGCGCTGCTGCCGTAGCTTAGCCTCGATGTTTCACGCGGCTGCTGATGGGGGCGCGAATGTCGCCGGTCCGAGCCGGGGGGTGACGGGCCGTTGGCAGTAGGCGGTGTAGTAGCGGGCGGGTGACCCGGGCGGCGCGTTGACGCCCCCTTTTTGGGCGCGGGTGGCTGCGGCCGTGGCCGAGGGAGGTTCGTGGTGGTGGGGGTTGTCAACGTCCAGCGGAGGCGGCCTGCCCGGTCAGGTTGCGGGCAGCGGCAATGCACGCAGCCGCCCGAACGCGGCG
>DATLGH010000069.1 GCA_035540635.1 Egibacteraceae bacterium
CGCTGATCGACACGCTGGCCCGCGCCGCCTAACCACGGGGCCTCACCGGCCCCAACCCCGGCACAACATCATCACCGCCACGCCCGCCGCCCCCCGCGGCCATCGCAACGCGCCAAGGCTCAAAACTGCGAAAGTCCACGGCCTCGCAGTTGCTACCAACCGCGTGCGCGCCACTCCGGGATCGACGGACGCTCCGCGCCGAGGGTCGTGTCGTCGCCGTGGCCGGGATACACCCAGGTGTCGTCGGGCAGCGTGAAAAGACGCTGCTCCAGGCTCTGCATGATCTGCTCGAATTCGACCGGGTTCGTTACCCGCCCAGGACCGCCGGGGAACAGGGTGTCGCCGGTGAACAGGTGATGGCGCCCGAGCAGCAGGCAGGTGCTGCCCGGCGTGTGGCCCGGGGTGTGGACGGCGGTCACACCAGCGGCGCCGAAGCCGATGCGCAGGCCGTCGCGCAGCTCGCGGTCCGCGGGGCGGGGCACGAGGCGCTGGTCGCCCGGGTGGAGGTACACGGGCGCGCCGGTGGCGTCGGCGACCTCGTCGAGGGCCTGCCAGTGGTCGCGGTGGCCGTGCGTGGTCACGATGCCCACGAGCTCGAGCCCGTGCAGCTCGGCGAGCAGTCGGTCGGCCTCGTCGGCGGCGTCGACGAGCAGCGCCTGGACCGAGTCGGTGTCCCGCAGGACGTAGGCGTTGTTGTCGAGCCCGCCGACGGACAGCTTGCGGATCTCCACGCGCGCCCCGCCCCCCTCGACGACGCGGCGGGCGGTGGGCCCGCCCGGATCGACGTGGCCGGTGTACTCCTCGCTCATCCGGTTGTCCTACCTCCGCCGCGTGCCGGTCAACCGTGCCGCCGCCGTCCACCTCGGTCGCAGCGGGCCGGCCATCCGGCGACGTCGAGCCGGCCCCGGCATCCGCCGGTAGAATCACGCACGTGCGGACCACGCGGTCCCTTCCCCGCACGGCCGAAGACCGTTGCCTGCCCGACGCGGAGCCTGCCGTCGTGCCCAGCCACTCGAGCCGCGACTCGCTGCTCATCCGCGGCGCCCGTGAGCACAACCTCAAGGACGTCGACCTCGAGATCCCCCGGGATGCGCTCGTGGTCTTCACCGGCCTGTCGGGGTCGGGGAAGTCGAGCCTCGCCTTCGACACCATCTACGCCGAGGGGCAGCGTCGCTACGTCGAGTCGCTGTCGGCCTACGCCCGCCAGTTCCTCGGCCAGATGGAGAAGCCCGACGTCGACTTCATCGAGGGGCTGTCCCCGGCAATCTCCATCGACCAGAAGTCCACGAGCCGCAACCCCCGGTCGACCGTCGGCACGATCACCGAGGTCTACGACTATCTCCGTCTGCTCTACGCCCGCATCGGCAAGCCCCACTGCCCGGAGTGCCGCAAGCCCATCGAGCGCCAGACCGCCGAGCAGATCATCGACCAGGTCGAGCGGCTGCCGGAGGGAACACGGTTCCAGGTCCTCGCGCCGGTCGTCCGGGGTCGCAAGGGCCACTACGAGAAGCTCCTCGCCGACCTGTCGAGCCGGGGCTTCGCCCGTGCGCGCGTCACGAGCGGGCCCAACCAGCCGCAGGTCGTCGACCTCGCCGACCCGCCGGCGCTGCCCCGCTACGAGCAGCACACCATCGAAGTCGTCATCGACCGCCTCGTCGCGCGCCCCGGCATCCGGAGGCGGCTGGCCGACTCGATCGAGACGGCCCTCGGTCTCGCGGACGGCATCGCCGCGGTCGAGGTCGTCCCCCCGCGCGACGGGCTGGGAGAGCCCGAGTACCTCACCTTCTCCGAGCACCTCGCCTGTGCTGACTGCGGGCTGTCGTTCGACCAGCTCGCGCCCCGCAACTTCTCGTTCAACACCCCCTACGGCGCCTGCCAGACCTGCCACGGCCTCGGCACGCGCCTCGAGGTCGACCCCGAGCTCGTCGTCGGGGACCCGGACCTCTCCCTGGAGGAGGGCGTGCTCTTGCCCTGGGCGACCGGGAGCACGTCGACGTACTACGAGCAGCTGCTGCGCGCCGTCGCCGAGCACATCGGCATAGACCCCCGCTCGCCGTGGCGCACGATCAAGGCGGCCGACCGCCGCAAGCTCCTCTACGGCCTGCCGGCGCGGACGCGCGTGCAGGTCCGCTACACGAACCGGTGGGGTCGCAAGCGCCAGTACCAGGCGACCTACGAGGGGGTCATCCCGCAGCTGCTGCGGCGCCACACCGAGACCGACTCGGACCACACGAAGGAGCGCATCGAGGCGTACATGCGCGAGGTGCCGTGCAGCGACTGCGGTGGCGCCCGCCTGCGCCCGCTCGTGCTCGCGGTCACCGTCGGCGGCAAGAACATCGCCGAGGCCTGCGCCCAGTCGGTCGGCGACGCCCAGGTGTTCTTCGACCGTCTCGAGCTCACCGACCGCGAGGCGCTCATCGCCCACGGGATCCTCAAGGAGGTTCGCGCGCGGCTGCAGTTCCTCCTCGACGTCGGGCTCGACTACCTCACGCTCGACCGTGCCGCGGGCACCCTCGCGGGTGGGGAGGCGCAGCGCATACGGCTCGCCACGCAGATCGGCTCGGGCCTCGTCGGCTGTCTGTACGTGCTCGACGAGCCGTCGATCGGTCTGCACCAGCGGGACAACGAGCGCCTGATCGAGACGCTGATCCGGCTGCGCGACCTCGGCAACACCGTCATCGTCGTCGAGCACGACCGCGCGACGATCGAAGCCGCCGACCACCTCGTCGACATCGGCCCGGGCGCCGGGGAGCACGGCGGGGAGATCGTCCATTCCGGGGACCTCCCGTCGCTGCTCGACAACCCCCGGTCGCACACCGGGGCGTACCTCGCGGGCAGGCGCGAGATCGCCGTGCCGGACCGCCGGCGGCCAGCCACGCCGGGTCGCGAGCTCGTCGTGCGGGGCGCGAAGGAGCACAACCTCCGCGGCCTCGACGTGCGCTTCCCGCTCGGGACCTTCACCGCGGTGACCGGCGTGTCGGGGTCGGGCAAGTCGACGCTCGTGAACGACATCCTGCACCGGGGCCTGCTCCGCCACGTGTACGCGAGCAAGGTCGTGCCGGGGCGCCACCGGCGCATCGACGGCCTGCACCACGTCGACAAGGTCGTCGGCATCGACCAGTCGCCGATCGGGCGGACGCCGCGTTCCAACCCGGCCACCTACACCGGCGTGTTCGACCACATCCGCAAGCTGTTCGCCTCCACGCAGGAGGCCAAGGTGCGCGGCTACCAGCCCGGACGGTTCAGCTTCAACGTCAAGGGAGGGCGCTGCGAGTCCTGCGCGGGGGAGGGGACGCTGAAGATCGACATGCAGTTCCTGCCCGACGTCTACGTGCCGTGCGAGGTGTGCAAGGGCGCCCGCTACAACCGCGAGACGCTCGAGGTCCACTACAAGGGCAGCTCCATCAGCGAGGTGCTCGACATGTCCGTCGAGCAGGCACTCGCCTTCTTCGCGAACATCCCCTCGATCACCCGCCACCTGCAGACTCTGCACGACGTCGGCCTCGGCTACGTGCGCCTCGGCCAGCCCGCGACGACCCTGTCCGGGGGCGAGGCGCAGCGGGTGAAGCTTGCCAGCGAACTCCGCAAGCGCGCCACGGGGCAGACCGTCTACATCCTCGACGAGCCCACCACCGGCCTGCACTTCGACGACGTGAACAAGCTGCTCACCGTGCTCCACCGGCTCGTCGACAAGGGCAACACGGTGATCGTCATCGAGCACGACCTCGACGTGGTGAAGACCGCGGACTGGGTCATCGACCTCGGCCCCGAAGGCGGCTCGGGAGGCGGCACCGTCGTCGCGGAGGGGACGCCGGAGGACGTCGCGAGGGTCGGCCAGAGCTACACGGGCAAGTTCCTCACGAGCCTGGTCTGACAGGCCTCGGCTCCAAGGAGCCGGCGGCGGCAGCGGCCGGACCTACGCCCCTCCCTGCTCGCTGATGAGGAGGAAGACGGCGACGAGCACGACGGCGCCGGCCGCGGCAGCCCCCCACGCCACCGCACTGAAGAACTGCGCGAGGGGGTCCACCCCGACGGCAAGGGCCCCGAGCACCCCGCCGGCGAGGCCACCGACCATGCCCGCCACCGTCATGAGGACCGTTCCCGACGCGTCATCGGCCGCCAGAGCCGCCACGGCCCGCACGAGCAACCCGATGACCAACCCAATGACGACGAATGCCAGCAGCCCCATGGCCGATCTCCTGCCCGTAGAAGGTGAACCCGACGCCCGCATCATGGCGCGTCTGGACGGGCGCCACAATCACCTTTGCGGGATTGCCCGCGTGGGCGCCGGCGGGCCCCGACCCCTCCGGGATGCGACAATGGCACCCATGCCCGCAGCCAACCCCGCGCTGGCGTTCCGCCCCGATCCCGGCACCGTCCCCACCGAGCCGGGCTGCTACCTGTGGCGCGACAGGCGCGGACGGGTGGTCTACGTCGGCAAGGCGAAGAACCTGCGCGCGCGCCTTGCGAGCTACTTCGGGGCGTGGGGCGGCATCCCGCAGCGTACACGGGCGATGCTCGAGGTGGCGGCGAGCGTGGAGTGGATCGTGGCGGCGAACGAGGTCGAGGCCCTGCACCTCGAGTACAACCTCATCAAGCGGCACCTGCCCCGGTACAACGTGCGGTACACCGACGACAAGAGCTACCCGTACCTGGCGATCACCGTGCAGGACGAGATCCCGCGCGCGATGGTGCGCCGCAACCCCCGCAAGGACGGCACCCGCTACTTCGGGCCTTTCGCGCACGCCTACGCCATACGCGAGACGCTCGATCTCCTCCTACGGGTCTTCCCGGTGCGCACCTGCTCGCCGGGCGTCTTCGAGCGGTGCCGTCGGACGGGCCGCCCGAGCCTCGCCCACCACATCGGGCGCTGCTCCGCCCCCTGCGTCGGCGCGGTGACCCCCGAGCAGCACCGCACGCTCGTCGACGGGCTCATCGCCTTCCTCGAGGGTGAGACCGCCGGGACCCTCGACGACCTCCAGGACCGCATGACCGGCGAGGCCGCCAAGCTGAACTTCGAGGCGGCGGCGCGGATCCGCGACCAGCTCGAGGCCGTGCGCAAGGTCCTCGAGAAGCAGGCGGTGGTGACGGGCCGCCGGGAGGACTTCGACGCGGTCCACTACCACGACGACGACCTCGAGGCGGCGTTCCAGGCGTTCTTCGTGCGCAAGGGTCGGGTGGTGGGGCGCAAGGGCTGGACGGTCGACAAGGTCGAGGACCTCGACGCGGGCGAGCTCGTCGGCCGCTTCATCCTCGAGCTGGCGATGGAGCGCGACGAGGACGTGCCCCGGGAGGTGCTCGTGCCCGTGGAGCCGGCCGACCGGGCGACGCTCGAGGAGCTCCTCACCGAGCTGCGCGGCGGGTCGTGCGCCATCAGGGTGCCGAAGCGGGGGGAGAAGCGCGCGTTCCTCGACACCGTGCGCGAGAACGCGGTGGAGGCCTTCATGCAGCACAAGCTCAAGCGGGCGAAGGACTTCACCGCCCGCAGCCAGGCGCTGCACGAGCTGCAGGAGGCGCTCGGGCTCGCCGAGGCGCCGCTGCGCATCGAGTGCTACGACATCTCCACGCTCCAGGGGACGAACTCGGTCGCGTCGATGGTCGTCATGGAGGACGGCCTGCCGCGCAAGTCCGAGTACCGCCGGTTCAGGATCCGCGGCGTCGAGGGCCAGGACGACTTCGCGATGATGCACGAGGTGATCTCCCGACGGTTCCGCAACTACCTCGCCGAGGCGACCCGGCCCGTCGACGAGCGCGACGGCGGCCGGTTCGCCTACCCGCCGAACCTCGTGGTCATCGACGGGGGGAGGGGTCAGCTGTCGGCCGCGCAGGCGGCCCTCGACGAGCTTGGCGTCGACGGCGTCGACGTGTGCGCGCTGGCCAAGCGGATGGAGGAGATCTTCCTGCCCGCCCGGTCCGAGCCCGTCGTCCTCCCCCGCTCGAGCGAGGCGCTCTACCTCGTCCAGCGCATCCGCGACGAGGCACACCGGTTCGCGGTCGCCTACCACCGCAGCCTGCGCGGCAAGGAGATGACCGCGTCGGCGTTCGACGGCATCCCGGGTATCGGCCCCGCCCGCCGCAAGGCCTTGCTCGAGCACTTCGGCTCGCTGAAGCGCGTCCGCGAGGCGAGCGTCGAAGACCTCGCCGCGGTCGAGGGCATCTCCCTCACGCTCGCGCGGGCGGTCCACGACCACCTCCGGAAGGTGGCCGCGTGATGCGGCCGCACCTCGCGATCATCTCCGGGCTGTCCGGCGCCGGGCGGACCACTGCCGCGAAGGTGCTCGAGGACCTCGGGTACTTCGTGATCGACAACCTCCCACCCTCCCTCATCGAGCGGGTCGTCGACCTCGCGACCGCGCCCGGTTCGAGCGTCGACCGGGTCGCGCTCGTCGTCGACGCCCGGGGACGGCAGTTCTTCGGCGACCTGCGGCACACGCTTGCGGCGCTGCGGGAGCGCGACCTCGCACCCCGCGTCCTCTTCCTGGAGGCGAGCGACGAGGCGCTCGTGAAGCGTTTCGAGGCGGCCCGCCGCGCGCACCCGCTCTCCGGGCGCGACCGCGTCGTCGAGGGCATCGCCCGCGAGCGGGCGCTGCTCGCCGACCTCCGCGCCGAGGCCGACCTCGTGGTCGACACGACCGACACGAACGTCCACGAGCTGCGTGAGCGCCTCGTCGACGCGTTCGGCGGCGGCTCACGCGCCGGCCTCGTCGCCAACGTCGTCACGTTCGGCTTCAAGAACGGCGCTCCCCGCGACGCCGACATCGTCCTCGACGTGCGGTTCCTGCCCAACCCCCACTGGCACGACGACCTGCGCCCGTACAGCGGTCTCGACGAGCCGGTCCGCGAGTATGTGCTCGGGCAGCCTGAAACCGGCGAGTTCCTCAAGCGCCTCTACGAGCTGTTCGACGTGATGGTCCCGGCCTTCGTCAAGGAGGGCAAGCACTACCTCACCGTTGCGATCGGCTGCACCGGCGGCAAGCATCGTTCCGTTGTCCTCGGCGAGGAGCTCGCCGCCCACATCCGCACCCTCGACGTCGCGGTCCAGGTCGAGCACCGGGACCGTCTGAAGGAGTAAGGCCCGATGCCGGCTCGCCTGCCCCGCGTCGTCGCGATCGGCGGCGGCCACGGCCTCGCGCGGGCGCTCGAGGCCCTGCGCCGTCTCGGTCTCGCGCCGACGGCCGTGGTGACGGTGGCCGACGACGGGGGCTCGAGCGGCCGGCTGCGCCGCGACCTCGGCATCATCGCCCCCGGCGACCTGCGGATGGCGCTCCTGACCCTCGCGCGCAACCGGCCCCTCGCCGCGGCCCTCGCGCACCGCTTCGCCCGAGGGCAGCTCGAGGGTCACGCCCTTGGCAACCTCGTGCTCGTCGCACTCGCCGAGCAGGCGGGGGGCGACTTCGTCGCCGCGCTCGACCGTGCGGCGCAGCTGCTCGACTGTGCCGGGAGGGTGCTGCCGGCCACGGCGCAGGCCGTGCGGCTCAAAGCGCGGGTGGCAGGCGAGGAGGTCGACGGGCAGGTGCGGGTCGCCGCGGCGCAGGGACGCATCGACCGGGTGTGGCTCGAGCCGGCCGACCCGCCGGTGACCCGCGAGGCGGCCACGGCGGTGAACGGCGCCGACCTCGTCGTGCTAGGGCCGGGCAGCCTCTTCACGAGCGTGCTCGCCAACCTCCTCGTCCCCGGGCTCGCCAGGGCGCTCACGACCACGGCCGCCCGCGTCGTGTACGTGGGCAACATCCTCACCCAGCCGGGCGAGACGGCGGGGCTCGACGCGCAGGCCCACGTCGACGCGCTGCTCGACCACCTCCCCGGTCTGCGGCTCGGCGCCGTCGTCCTTCACGACGGACCGGTCGGGGCCGGTGAGGGCGACCCCCTGGGGGTGGCGCTGTCCCACCCACGGGTCGACGAGGTGCTGCGGGCCGACCTCGTCGCCCGTGACGCCGCCGGCGCCGTCGGGTGGGGGCACGACCCGGAGCGGCTCGCCGCGGCGCTCGCTCCGCTCGTCGACCGGGCCGCGCTGGCGACGTGAGCTTCACCCACCAGGTGCGCGAGGAGCTCGCGCACACCGAGCCCGGCGACGACGACAGCCGTCTCGCGGAGGCCTCGGCGATGCTCCGCTTCGGGGGTGTGCTCGAGATTCGGGGCGGGGCCGGCGTCGGGTACACCGTCGCCACTGACGTCGGTGCGGTCGCTCGGCGCCTGCGGGCCAGCCTCGACGCGCTCGGGCCGGCGCACGCCACCGTGGAGGTGCACCAGCCGACCGGTCTGCGGGCCGCGACCGTCTACCGGCTGCGCCTCGACGGTGGCGTCACCCCGCTGCTCGCCCGGCTCGGCATCGTCGCGCCGGACGGGCGGCCGGCCGCGGGCGCCGCCCTTGCCCTCACCCGGTCCGCGGCCGGGAAGACGGCCTACGTGCGTGGTGCCCTCATGGTTGCCGGCAGCCTGTCGGACCCCCGCCGGCCGCCGCATCTGGAGGTGCGCGCCCCCGGCGAGGCGGCCGCCGCCGGCCTCGCGCGGCTCCTCGTGCCCTGCGGCGGGCGCGGAGCCCGCGCCAGCGACCACGACGGCTGGCGGGTGACGTGCAAGTCGGGCGCCGCGATCGGTGCGGTGCTTGCCAGGGTGGGGGCGCACACCGCGTTCCTGCACTGGGACGGGCAGCGGCTGCGGCGACAGCTGCGCGGTGAGGCCAACCGCAGCGCGAACGCCGACCGCGCGAACCTGTCGCGCGCGGTGGCGGCCTCGTCACGGCAGGCCGCCGCCATCGAGCGGGCGATGGCGAGCGTGTCGTGGCCGGACCTGCCCGAGGAGCTGCGGGCGATCGCCCTCACTCGCCTCGCAAGCCCCGAGGCGAGCCTCGCGGAGATCGGCGCCCTCCTCGACCCGCCGGTGGGCAAGACCACCGTCCATCGGCGCCTCGCCGCGCTGACGGCCCTGGCCGAGGAATTGGACGCCGGGCGCCGTTGGGTAGAGTGACCGGCCGACGGCAGCGCCAGGGACGACAGACAGGACAGCACACATGGCCATCCGCGTGGGCATCAACGGTTTCGGGCGCATCGGGCGCAACTTCCTCCGTGCGGCGAAGGAACGGTCGGCAGATCTCGAGATCGTCGCCGTGAACGACCTCGCCGACGCCGGCACGCTGGCGCACCTGCTGCGCTACGACAGCATCCACGGGCGGTTCGAGGGCACGGTGGAGGCGGGTGGCGACCGGATCGTGGTGGACGGCCGGGAGATCACCATAACGTCCGAGCGCGACCCCGCCGACCTGCCGTGGAAGGACTTCGGCGTCGACCTCGTCATCGAGTCGACGGGTCTGTTCACCGCCCGCGACAAGGCGGCGAAGCACCTCGACGCGGGCGCCCGCAAGGTCATCATCTCGGCCCCGGCCAAGAACGAGGACGTCACCGTGGTGATGGGCGTCAACGAGGGCGACTACGACCCCGCCGCGCACGACGTCATCTCGAACGCGAGCTGCACGACCAACAGCGTCGTGCCGATGTCGAAGGTCCTCGACGAGAACTTCGGGGGCATCCAGCAGGGCTTCATGACGACGGTGCACGCCTACACGAACGACCAGGGCACGCACGATCAGCCGCACAAGGACCTCCGACGCGCCCGTGCCGGCGCCCTGTCGATCATCCCGACGACGACCGGGGCGGCGAAGGCGGCGGCGCTGTCGCTGCCGCAGCTCGAAGGACGCCTCGACGGCCTCGCCCTGCGCGTGCCCGTACCGGACGGCTCGATCACCGACCTCGTCGTCGTGCTCGGGCGTGAGACGACCGCCGAGGAGGTCAACGAGGCGTTCCGCGCCGCCGCGGAGGGCCCGATGGCGGGCATCATCGAGTACGCGACCGACCCGATCGTGTCGACCGACATCGTCGGCAACCCCCACAGCTGCATCCTCGACAGCCCCTCCACCATGGCGAGCGGGCAGATGGTCAAGGTGCTCGGCTGGTACGACAACGAGTGGGGCTACTCGTGCCGCCTCGTCGACCTCACCACCTACGTCGGCGAGCGACTGTAGGACCGTGGGCGACACCGCCGACGTCCCCCACCTGGAGGCGCTCGACCCGGCCGGCAAGCGCGTGCTCGTGCGCGCCGACCTCAACGTGCCCCTCGACGGGCGCGAGGTCAGCGACGAGCTGCGCATCGAGGAGTCCCTGCCGACCATCCGCCACCTGCGCGAGCGCGGCGCCCGGGTGATCCTCATGAGCCACCTCGGCCGGCCGAAGGGTCGCGTCGTCGACGACCTGCGGATGGCGCCGGTCGCCGACCGCATGGCCGAGCTGCTCGCGGCGCCGGTGGCGGTCGCCCGCGACGTCGTCGGCGACGACGCCCGGGCGCAGGCCGCGGCGCTCGCCGACGGGCAGGTCCTCCTGCTCGAGAACCTCCGGTTCGAACCCGGGGAGGAAGCGAACGACCCCACGTTCGCCGACGCACTCGCCGGCCTCGGCGACGCCTACGTGAACGACGCGTTCGGGAGCGCCCACCGGGCGCACGCGAGCGTCGTCGGAGTGCCGCCCAGGGTCGAGCAGGCGGTCGCCGGTGACCTTCTCACCAGAGAGATCCGGGCGCTGTCGCGGCTGCTCGAGGACCCCTCCCCGCCGTTCACCGCCGTGATCGGCGGTGCGAAGGTGTCGGACAAGCTCGGGGTCCTCGACAACCTCCTGCCCCGCGTGGACAGGTTGGTCATCGGGGGCGCCATGTGCTTCACGTTCCTCAGGGCCAAGGGCTGCGAGGTCGGGGCGAGCCGGGTCGAGCCCGACCGCCTTGATGTCGTCGCCGACCTCCTCGACCGGGCGGCGGACACGGGGGTGGAGATCCTGTTGCCCGTCGACGTCGTCGCGGCGGAGTCGTTCGACGCCGACGCCGAGCACCGGCGCGTCTCCGCCGACGGCATCCCCGACGGCTGGATGGGCCTCGACATCGGGCCCGACAGCGTCTCGCGCTTCAGCGCCGCCGTGGGCTCCTCCGAGACCATCCTGTGGAACGGCCCCATGGGCGTGTTCGAGTGGGAGGCGTTCGCCGCCGGCACCGAGGGGATCGCGCGGGCCGTCGCTGCATGCCGCGGCTACACCGTCGTGGGCGGGGGCGACAGCGCCGCGGCGCTGCGCCGCCTCGGTCTGGCCGACCAGGTGTCGCACCTGTCGACCGGTGGGGGCGCCTCCCTCGAGTTCCTCGAGGGTGCCGACCTGCCCGGCGTGGCCGCGCTGCGCCCCGGGGGGGCGGCCCGGTGAGCCGGCGCCCCATCCTCGCGGGCAACTGGAAGATGCACCTCGACCATCTCCAGGGCATCGCCCTCGTCCAGCAGCTCGTCTACCACCTCCAGCCGGGCGACTACAGGACCAACGAGATCGTCGTGATCCCGCCCTTCACCGTCCTGCGCAGCCTCCAGACCCTCACCGAGGGAGACCGGCTGCCGATCGGCCTCGGTGCCCAGAACTGTCACTGGGAGACGGAGGGGGCGTTCACCGGGGAGGTGAGCCCGCGGATGCTCGCCCGGCTGAGGGTCCGCTACGTCATCTGCGGTCACTCCGAACGGCGCACCCTGTTCGGCGAGACCGACGAGATCGTCGGGCGCAAGGTGCGGGCGGTGCTCGCCCACGGGATGACTCCCATCCTCTGCGTCGGCGAGAGCCTCGAGCAGCGCGAGGCCGGAGACGCCGAGAAGGTCGTCGTCGGCCAGGTGCGCGCCTGCCTCGACGGGGTCACCGCGGAGCAGGCCGCCGGCATGGTGCTCGCGTACGAGCCGATCTGGGCCATCGGCACCGGTCGGACGGCGACGCCCGCCGACGCCCAGGCCATGTGCGCGATGGTCCGGCAGACCGTCGCGGAGGTGGCCGGCCACGCGGCCGGGGAGACCGCGCGGGTGCAGTACGGGGGCAGCGTGAAGCCGGGCAACGTCGCCGAGCTCATGCGCTGCGCGGACATCGACGGCGCGCTCGTCGGCGGGGCGAGCATCGACGCGGAGGACTTCGCGGTCATCTGCCGCCACCACCGGTTGTAGCCACCCGTGTGGGGGCTGGGCAGCCACCCACCGGCCGACTACGATGGTCCTCGTCAGCGACCAGCCAGGGGAAGCGCCATGGGTATCCGCAGAGGCCAGCTCGACGGGTTGCTCGGCCCGCTCGAGACCGATGTGATGGAGACGGTCTGGCACCTCGGTGAGACGACGGTGCGCGACGTGCACGCCGAGCTCGCCAAGCAGCGCGACATCGCCTACACCACCGTGATGACGACGATGGCGCGGCTCGCATCCAAGGGGCTCCTGCGGCGCGACACCTCGGGCCTCGCGCACCGCTACCGCCCGAGCCTCAGCCGCGAGGAGTACGCGAAGTCGACGGTGACCTCAGTCGTCGACTGGCTGGTCGACTCCTTCCCCGAGCCGGCCATGAGCTACTTCGTCAAGGTCATCGACGACGGCGCCGACGCACCCGCGCTCGAGGCGCTGCGCGACAGGATCGACCACCTGCGGAAACAGGAGGGCTAGTGCCGCCGGTACCCTCGGCGGACGGCCAGGGCGGTTTCCTCCTCTCCCTGGTCACGGAGTCCTTCGCCGTCCGGGCGCTCCTCGGGTCGCTCGCCGCCCTCGCCCTCGTCTCTCTCGTGGTCCGCTGTGACCTCGTCCGGACGAGCCGGGCCCGTCGGCTGCTCGTCCTCGCTCCGGTGCTGACCGCGGCCCTCGCCGGCCTCGCGTCGGTGCGCGACGCCGAGGCGTACCTGCCCCAGCTGTGGGTCACGACCGCTGCCGCGACGGGGGGAGCCGCCGGCCAGCTCCTCGACCTGCTCGGGGACCTGCGGGTCATGTCCGACGAGCAGCGACTCGACGTGCTGGTCGTCGCCTACGTGACGGTCGCGGGAGCCCTGCTCCTGCGCCGCGCCGCCGGGCTGCTCACCGTCCGGCGCCTGCTCGCACGGTCACGGCCCCCCGACGGCCACGGCGACCTCCGGGCGACCGTCCGGCGCTACGCCCGGCGCATGGGCGTGCCCGTGCCCCGCGTGGTCGTGCTGGACAGCTGCCCGGGAGGGGCGTTCACCGCCGGTGTCCGACGACCCGTCGTCGCCGTCGACGCCGACCTGCTCGACACCCTCGACGAGGCCGAGATCGAGGGCCTGCTCGTCCACGAGCTCGCGCACATCAGCCGGCGCGACACCCTTCTCGGCTTCGCCGTCGGCACGTTCCGTGACCTTACGTTCTTCCTGCCTCCCGTGCACTTCGCGCTGCGCTGGCTGCGCCGGGAGCAGGAGGAGAGCGCGGACGAGCTTGCAAGCGCCCACACCGGACGCCCGGCCGCACTCGCGTCCGGCATCCTCAAGGTGTGGGACGGCGGCCGCTCGTCGGCCGTCCCCACCGCCATCTGCGCCGCGGTGCCCGTCCGCCGCCTGGCCCTGGCCGGCGCCGGAGCGCGCGTGACCGCGCCGCGGCGCGCGGGGTCCCTGCGGGGGGCCGCGAAGGTCATCGGGCTGCGGGTCGAGCGGCTGATCGCGCGGGCGCCCGTCGTGCCCCGGTGGCGCCGGCGCGCGGAGACCGGCCTCGCAGCCGCTGTGCTGGCCACGGCGACCGCCGCCTCGCTCGCCCTGCCCGGCTGGATCGTCGCCGAGCACGACGCCGACATGCTCGCGTTCGGCGTGCTCACCGCCCAGCCGTCGCAGTCGGTCGAGTCCCCGGCGTTCGCGACCTTCCGGAAACTCGCTCCGCCCCCGGCCGCAGCGCTCGACCCCCGACCTCGCGAGACCGTCGGGGCGGTGGCCCCGCTCCGCGCGACCTCCGACCGCGGGGCGTGTCCGTGCGTGGAGACCCAGGCGCAGCTGCGGGACTCCGTCGCGGCGACGGGCCCGTCGGCGCCGGCCCGCATGCTGTGGCGCACCGGCGGGCAGCGCTCCTGGGAGCTCGACCCCCTCCAGCGCGAGGCCACCGTCCGCGCCGCGCGACCGCTCATCACCCTGAGCGACTCCGGTCCCCAGGTCGGGTTCTTTCTTGTGGGGCGCACCTCGTCGACGTCGGCCGGACGGACCGCGCTGCTACCATGAGGTCGTCGCGGAAGCGCGGCGCGCCTGAACAACTCCGGAGGATCATCCCGTGCTGACCGGTGCCGTCATCGTCGTCCACGTCCTCGTGTCGCTCGTGCTGATCCTGTTCATCCTCCTCAAGTCGGGACGTGGGGGAGGCCTGTCGGACATGTTCGGCGGCGGCGCCATGAGCGGGGCCACCGGGTCGACGGTGGTGGAGAAGAACCTCGACCGTCTCACGGTCATCACCGGCGTGCTCTTCGCCGTCACCACGGTGGTGCTCGCCCTGCGGATGGCCTGAGGCTCTGCCGGCGGGTGCGCCCCCTCGCCGCACGGCTCGTCCTGCTCGTCTGCCTGAGCGTCGTCGCCGCGGCGTGCCAGTCCACCGGATCACCCACGGCGACCGGCACCACCGAGCCGAGGCCGGCGCAGACGCCCGAGGCCGGGGAGTCGCCGACCGACAGCGGCACCTTGCGCTATGCACTCGGCGAGCCGAGCGCCATCGTGCCCGTCGAAGCGGTCGGGTCGGCCGCGCTGACCGTCGTGGATGCGCTCTTCGACTCGCTGACGGCCTGGGCGGCAAGCGGGCAGCAGCCCCAGCAGCTGCAGGTGCGACCCTCCGCGGCCGTGGACTGGTCCACGGAGGACGGGCGGGTGTGGACGTTCCGGTTGCGTCCCCGGGCGATGTTCCACGACGGGGCCACACCGGTCACCGCGTGGGACTTCGTGTTCGCCTGGGAGCAGGCCGTCCGGTTGGACGAGGTCGGCTACCATCTCCGGGAGGTCGAGGGCTACGAGGCCCTGCGCACCGGTGAGGCCGACGCGCTGGCGGGCGTCACGGCGATCGACGAGCACACCCTCGAGGTGCGCCTGTCGAGCCCGAACGCCGACTTTCCCGCGGTCGTCGGCCACCCGGCGCTCGGCCCCCTGCCGCGGACCCTCTGGCAGGCCGACCCCGAGGCGTTCCGCCGGCAGCCCGTCGGCAACGGCCCCTTCGTCGCCTCGGAGCCCTGGGCGCGGGGCCAGTTCCTGCGCGTGACGCCGTTCGACGCCTGGCGCAACCGCGTGGCCAGACCCTCGGTCACCGAGGTCGTGTTCCAGTTCATGGACGCCGAGACGGCCTACCTCGCGTTCCAGCAGGGCCGGCTCGACTTCGCCGAGCTGCCCCCGGGCGCCCTCACCGACGCCGCCGAGCACTACGAGGAGTCACCGGACGGCTATACGGGCCCGGGGCTGCTGCGGGGAGACGTCCCGGTCCTCTACTACCTCGGCGTCGACGTCACGCGACCCCCCTTCGACGACGTGGAGGTCCGCCGGGCACTGAGCCTGGCGGTCGACCGGGCCGCGATCGCGGGGGGCGTCCTCGAAGGCAACGTGACCGCCGCGCGCTCCCTGCTTCCCCCGACCCTCCCTGGACCCGGCACGCTGCCGTGCCAGGCGTGCCGGCACGACCCCGAAGCGGCAACGGCGATCTTCGCCGATCGGGGCATCACGAACCTCGTGCTGTGGTTCAACCGTGGCGGCGGCCACGAGCGCATAGCCCGCCAGCTGCGCCGCGACCTCCACGCGGTCGGGGTCCGCCTCGAGCTGCACACCGAGGAATTCCCCGAGTACCTCGCCGCGTTGAGCCGGGGCGAGCCGAACCTGTTCCGGTTCGGTTGGGCGGTTGACTACCCGACGCTCGACAACGCGCTCTACCCCATCCTCCACTCGTCGGCCATCGGCTCGGGGGACGGCGCGCACAACCACGGTCGTTATGCTGCAGGCGACGTCGACGCCCTGCTCGACGAGGCGCGGGCCACCCTCGACACCCGGGAGCGCCAGGTGCGCTACGCGGAGGCGGCCGACCTCGCCCTCAACCGGGACCAGGCGATCGTCCCGCTCTTCACCTACCGGCACGCCGCCGTCGCGAGCGACCGCACCGCGAATCTCGTCTACGACCCGATGGGCTTCGTCGACCTCGTCTCGGTGGAGATCGTCGACCCGGGCGACAGCTGACCCGCCGCGGATCTCACCCCAGCACCTTGCGCAGCTCGGCGTAGTGACAGGCGCTCGGGTGACCGTGCCCGGAGCGGTCGATGAGCTCGGGGTCCTCGCGCACGCACCGGTCGTCGCCCTTGAAGCAGCGGGTGCGAAAGTTGCACCCCGACGGCGGGTCAGTCGGGTTCGGCACGTCACCGGTCAGCACGATGCGCTCGCGCTTCCCCCGCTGACCGGGGTCGGCGATCGGCACGGCGGACAGCAGCGCCTGGGTGTAGGGGTGGGTCGGCCTGCCGTAGATGTCGTTGCGGTCGCCGATCTCCACGATCCGCCCGAGGTACATGACCGCGACCCGGTTGGAGATGTGGCGGACGACGGACAGGTCGTGGGCGATGAACAGGTAGGCGAGCCCGAGCTCGGCCTGCAGCTCCTGCAGCAGGTTGATGACCTGGGCCTGGATCGACACGTCGAGGGCGCTCACCGGCTCGTCGAGGACGAGCACCTGGGGGTTCAGGGCCAGTGCGCGGGCGATGCCGATGCGCTGGCGCTGCCCGCCCGAGAACTCGTGGGGGAACCGGTTGCCGTGCTCGGGATTCAGGCCCACGAGCTCGAGGAGCTCGGCCACGCGTGCGCGGCCCGCCTGACCGTCGTAGCGACCGTGGATGCGCAGCGGCTCGGCGATGATGTTGCGCACCGTCATGCGGGGGTTGAGCGACGCGTAGGGGTCCTGGAAGATGATCTGGATCTCCCGGCGCACCTCGCGCATCTGCCGACGGCTGTAGGCGGTGATGTCGCGGCCCTTGAACCACACCCTGCCGCCGGTCGGGTCGAGCAGGCGCATGATCGTGCGCCCGGTGGTGGACTTGCCGCATCCTGACTCCCCGACGAGGCCCAGTGTCTCTCCCGCCGCGAGCGAGAAGCTCACCCCGTCGACGGCCTTGACCGTGCCGACCTGTCGGCGGAAAAGCCCCGACTTGATGGGGAAGTGCTTCACGAGGCCCTCCACGCGGAGGATCTCCTCCCCGCGGGCGCTGCGCTCGTGGAGGTCGGCGGGGACCTCCTGCTGCCGCGCCGAGGGCGCGCTCACGAGCCGGCCCCCATGAGGTCCACGCCGATCTCACGCTCGACCTTCCCGATCTCGTCCGCCACCTCCATGTGGAAGTGGCAGGCTGAGCGGTGACCCGGCGCCGTCTCGTACAGCGGCGGGACTTCCGTGCGGCACCGCTCGCGCCCTCGGTAGACTCGGCAGCGGGGGTGGAAGGCGCAGCCCGGCGGCAGGTTGATGAGACTCGGCGGCTGGCCCGGGATGGGGGAGAGGCGTTCGAGGTCCATGTCGAGCCGGGGCAGGCTCGCCATGAGCCCGAGCGTGTAGGGGTGGCGGGGTTCGTGGAAGATCGCGTGGACGCTGCCGACCTCCACGACCTTGCCGCCGTACATCACGACGACCCGGTCGGCCATCTCGGCGATGAGGCCGAGGTCGTGGGTGATGAGGACGGTGGCGGCGTTCGTCTCCCGCTGCGCGGCCGCGAGCACGTCGAGGACCTGGGCCTGGATGGTCACGTCGAGCGCGGTGGTCGGCTCGTCGGCGATGAGCACCTTCGGCCGGTTCGCGATGGCCATGGCGATCATCGCGCGCTGGCGCATGCCACCGGAGTACTCGTGGGGGTAGGAGTCGAACCGCTCGTCGGCGTTCGGGACCCCGACCATCTCGAGCAGCTCGACGGCGCGCGTCCGGGCCTGCTTGGGGGAGATGTCGGGGTCGTGGCTCTGGAGCGCCTCGACGATCTGGTAGCCCACCCGCAGCACGGGGTTCAGCGAGGTCATCGGGTCCTGGAAGATCATCCCGATGTCCTTGCCCCGGATGCGCCGCATCTCCCGGTCCGACAGCGTGAGGAGGTCGCGCCCCTCGAGGAGCACCCTGCCGCCCACGATGCGGCCCGGCGGCTGCGGGACGAGACCGAGCACGCTCATGACCGTCACGCTCTTGCCCGACCCCGACTCTCCGACCACGCCGAGCGTCTCGCCCGGGTAGAGGTCGTAGCTGACCCGGTCCACGGCCCGGACGACCCCGTCGTCGGTGACGAACTCGGTCTGCAGGTCCTGGATGGAGAGCACCGGTTGGGCCATGGCTACCTCCGCTGCTGCGGGTCGAGTGCGTCGCGCAGGCCGTCACCCACGAAGTTGATGGCCAGGCAGATGACGACGATGGTGAGGCCGGGCATCGTCACCAACCACCACTGCGTGAGCATCGTGCCACGGCCGTCGGAGATCAGCTTGCCAAGCGCGGGGTTCGGCGGCTGTACCCCGAAGCCGAGGAAGGACAGGGCCGCCTCGAGGAGGATCGCGAGGGCCACCGTCAGCGTCGCGTTCACGATGATCGGCCCGAGCGCGTTCGGGAGGATGTGGCGGAAGATGATACGTGTGTCGCGCGCGCCCGAGGCCTTGGCCGCCTCGACGAACTCCTTCTCGCGCAAGGACAGGAAGGACCCGCGGACGATGCGGGCGACGAGCGTCCACAGCAGCGTCGCGAGGATGACCGCGACGCGGTACGGCGAGCCGTGACCGAGGAAGGCGACGAGGACGAGCAGAGCGGCGAGGCCGGGGACCACGAGCACGAGGTCGGTCAGCCGCATGAGCAGGTTGTCGACCCAGCCCCCGAAGTAGCCGGCGACCGCCCCGATCACCGTCCCGATGACCGTCGAGAGGAGCGCGACGATCCCCGCGACGATGACCGACGTGCGGGTGCCGTGCAGGACGCGGCTGAAGTAGTCCCGCCCGAGCCGGTCGGTGCCGAAGAAATGGAGGTTCTCGAAGGTCGGTGGCTGCGAGGCGTTGCGCAGGTCGAGCTCTCCGAACCCGTAGGGCGCCACCCGCTCGGCGTTCAAGGCGGCGAGGAAGATGACCGCGAGGATCACGAGGCTCGCCATGGCGAGCCTGTGCTGCAGGAACCGCCGCCGGAACAGCTGCAACTGGGTGACCGGGACGACCTCGAGCCCCTCCCGTGCGAGGGCCTCGGCGCGTACGTCGCGGGTCGACGTCTCAGTCATAGCGGATCCTCGGGTCGAGGTAGCCGTAGACGATGTCGGTGATGAGGTTGAAGACGATGATGACGATGGCGGTGATCATGAGCCAGGCCATGAGCGGATAGACGTCGCGGATGCTGAGCGCGGTGAAGAAGTAGCGCCCCATACCCGGGATGCCGAACACCGTCTCGATGATGATCGTGCCCCCGAAGATGACGCCGAGGTTCCAGCCGATCACCGTGGTGAGCGGGATGAGCGCGTTGCGCAAGGAGTGCCGCGACGTGACGGTGCGCTCCGGCAGGCCCTTCGCGCGGGCGGTGCGCACGTAGTCGGAGTGGAGCACCTCGAGCATGGACGTGCGCATGTACCGGCTGTACTGGGCGATGCTCGTGATGGACAGCGCGAGGATCGGCAGGGCGAGGTGCTGGAGGCGGTCGACGAGGAACGCGAGGCCGGTGCCGGGGTCGACCGAGCTCAGTCCCGCCGTGTAGAAGATGCGCACCCCGGTCGCCCGGTAGAGGTTCGTGAAGATCACCTGGAGGATGAGCGCCGCCCAGAAGATGGGGATCGAGAACCCGACGAAGCTGCCGGTGGTGGCGAGGTTGTCGAACCACGAGTACTGGCGCTTGGCCGAGACGACGCCGATGGCGATCGCGAGGCCGATCGCGAAGATCTCAGCGGCTACGACGAGCTGTGCCGTGTACCACATCGACCGGCGCAGCTCGGGCCATATCGCCCGGTCGCCGAAGAGGTTCGTGCCGAAGCGGTTGGTGAGCGCGTCGCGAACCCAGTAGCCGTACTGCACAGGGATCGGCTCGTCGAGGTGCTTGCGCTCGGCGATGTTCTGGATGGTGATCTCGCTGACGCCCGGTTGCTGCTGGAGGATCGACAGCGGGTTGCTGACCGCGCTGACCCCGAAGAAGATGATGACGCTGGCGAGGAAGAGGACGGGGATGCTGAACAGCAACCGCCGCAGGACATAAGTCGCCACAGACGTCCTTCGTCAGGGGGCCGACGCGGGAGGTCGCAAAAAGCCGCCTCCCCCACGATCGTAGCCGGGGGAGGCGGCGTCTGTGGTTGGGATCGCTACTCCGTCAGGTACCACTCCGAGGCGTTCCACGTCGGCCCCCACTGGGTCGCGTTGACGCGGACGCCGCCGAGGTTGTCCTCGTAGGCCAGCACCTGCGGGATCTGGAAGAGCGGGATGAGCGGGATGTCGGCGGCGATGAGCTCGTCGGCCTCGTTGTAAACGGCCCAGCGCTCCTCCTCGTCGAGGATGCCCGTGTTGCGTTCGAGGAGCTCGGTGACCTCCTCGTTGCAGTAGCCGATGTAGTTGAGGTCGCCGTCGCACATGAAGATCGTGTCGCCGCCGAACGGGTCGGGGCTGCCGACCCAACCGAAGTTGATGAGGTCGAAGTCGCCCTCGGGCAGCTGGGTGCCGAGCGCCTGGGCCGGCTCGCTGAAGTCGGCCGTCACCTCGACGCCGATCTCCGCGAGCTGCGCCTGGACGATCTCGAACATCAGCTCCCGGCGCTCGTTGCCCGACGTCGACACATAGCGGAAGGACAGCTCCTCACCGTCGCACGTGAACACGCCATCGTCCCCGTCGCGCGTGCAGCCGTTCTCCTCGAGCAGCTCGATCGCGGCCTCGGGGTCGTAGTCGTAGACGTCCCAGTGCGGCTCGTACTGCTCCTGGTTCTCCACGAAGATGGCGTTCTGCAGCACGCCGGCCTCGGGGTTCACGCCCTGCACGAGCTGCTCGACGATCGCCTCGCGGTCGATGCCCCGGATGATCGCCTCACGGACGTACTGGTTCGCGAGAGCGGGGTTGTCGTGGTTGAAGTCGATGTGCTCCCACTGCGGGCCGGCGTCGGACTGCACCTCGACGCCGTCGATGCCCTCGAGCTGCTCGATGAGGTCGACCTGCGGCTGGGGGTCGAAGATGTTGATCTCCCCGCCGCGGATCTGCTGCACGAGCGTCGGCGTCTCCTCGATGTAGCGGAACGTGATCCGGTCGAGGTTGGCCTGCTCGCCCCAGAAGCCCTCGTTGCGCTCGATGGTGAGCTGCTGGCCGCGCCGCCACTGGCCGAACTGGAACGGGCCGCTGGCGATCGGCTCGTCGGTCTCGGGGTCGACGATCCCGTCGTTCCAGACCTCGTTGAAGTCCTCGCCCTCGAGGACGTGCGCCGGCAGTACGGGGATGACGCCGAAGAGCGTGCGGTAGGGCGCGAACGGCTCCTCGAACGTCGCGCGCCAGGTCTTGTCGTCGACGACCTCGGTCTCGGTGATGAGGTCGTAGCCGTTGCGGGAGGTGATGTCGAACTCCTCGTCCATGACCGTCTGGTAGGTGAACTCGAAGTCGTCGGCGGTGATCGGCGTGCCGTCGCTCCAGGTCGCCTCCTCGAGGATGTTCCAGGTCACGACGAACGGCTCGCCGTCCTCGCCGCCTTCCGTCTCGGCCTCTCCGTCGATGAGCTCGGGCACGTACTCGAACTCCGGGGTGACGAGGTAGGCGCCGAGGAGGATCGGCCGGGTCACGATCTGTGTCGCGAAGAGGTTCCCCTCCGTGAGGGCCGGGTTGAGGATGGCGGGTTCCTGCTCGTGGCCGAATATGACGTTGCCGCCCTCGACCCTTTCGCCCTCAGGTTCGGTGACGCCCTCCTGGAGGGCACCCTCGCGATCGTCGGGCTGGCCGGGGGCACATGCGGCGACCCCCAGTGCCATCAGTACGAGCAGCGTCACCCAGCGGGCAGGCGGCAGGGAAGCGAGCATTCGTCCCTCCTGGGGGGGTCCGGGGTACGGCGGACGTGCTAGGACAGTAGTAGGAGGATAACAGCCAGCGGACCAAAAGGTTACCCGTGTGCGGCGGGGGCGGCCCAGCTCTCGTGCAGCGCCGCGTAGACGCCGGCTTGGGAGACGAGCTCGTCGTGGGGACCCCGCTGGACGATGCGACCGCGGTCGAATACGAGGACCTCGTCGGCCGCCCGGGCGGTCGACAGCCGGTGGGCGATGGCTACCGCGGTCCGTCCCCGGGTGAGTCCCTCGAGGGCCCGCTGGAGGCGCCCCTCGGTCGCCGGGTCGACCGCGGAGGTGGCCTCGTCGAGCACGAGCAGCTCGGGGTTCGCGACGTACGCCCGCGCGAGGGCGACGAGCTGGCGCTCCCCGGCGGACAGGGCCTGGCCCCGCTCGCCGACGCGGGTCGACACCCCGGCCGGCAGCCCGCTCACCCAGTCGGCGAGGCCGAGCTCGAGGAACGCGAGCCGGACGTCGTCGTCGCTGAGGCCGGGGCGGCCCATGCGCACGTTGTCCGCAACCGTCCCATCGAACAGGAATCCCTCCTGGGGCACCATCACGACGCGACGGCGCAGCTGTGCGAACGGCGCCTCGCGGACGGGGACCCCGTTGATGGTGATCTCACCGCTCGTGGGGTCCATCAGGCGGGTGAGGAGCTTCGCGAAGGTCGTCTTGCCAGACCCCGTCTCCCCGACGATCGCGATCCGCGACTGGGCGGGCAGGTCGACCGTGATGTCGTGGAGGACCTCAGGCGACGCCGAACCCTTCCCCGCGTCCGACGGCCGTGGGGGGTAGTGGAAGCAGACGTGACGGAAGGACACCGCGATCGGGCCCGGGGGGATGTCGCGGCCACCCCCAGGACGCGCCCCGGGGTCGGCGACGTCGGCGGGCGTGTCGAGGACACCGAGTATGCGCCGCCATCCCGCGATGGCGGTCTGCGCCTGGTCGAGCACCTCCGTCGCGACCTGCACCGGTGCGACGAACAGGCCGATCAGGAACAGGAACGACACGAGGCGCCCGGCCGACAGGCCCCCTCCGGGGCCGAGCAGGACCCCGACGACGACCGCGGCGGCCGTGGCGAGCGCGGCGAAGACCTCGCCGCTGGAGAACATGACCGACGCGGTGCGGTGCGCGCGGTAGACGGCGTCGAACTGGCGGTCGACCGCGTCGACGATGCGTGCGTTCGTCCGCTCCTCGATGCCGTACGCCCGGACGACGGGAGCGCCGACGACGCTCTCGCCGATGGTGGTGAGCATCTCGCCCACGCGCGTGCGCACGAGATCGTACGCGTGCCCGAGCCGTCCCTGGAACCAGCGCAGCACGAAGGCGAGCGGGAAGAACGTGAGCAGGACGACGAGCGTCAGCTGCCAGCTGTAGACCGCCATGACGGCGGTGGCGAAGGCGAGCTGACCGACGTTGACGACGAGGACGATCCCGCCCCACTGCATGAAGCGGCTGATCTCGTCGACGTCGGCCGTGACGCGCGCGACGAGCGACCCCCGGTGCTCGGCGGCATGGTGGAGCGCCGACAGGTCGTGGATGTGGCGGAACGCGCGCACCCGCAGGTTCGACAGGGCGCTCTCGGTGAGGCGGACGAGGCGCGCGATCATGAGGTAGCCGGCAGCGGCGGTGAGCGCGACGGCGGCCAGGGCCGCGACGGTGAGCACGGCGACCTGCCGCAGATCCGCGCCGTCTGGCGCGAGCACCCCGCGGTCGATCGTCAGCTGGATCGCGATGGGCACGACCACGCGGCCTGCGGTCGCGACGACCGCGAGCGCCAGCGTGAGGGGCAGGCCGGCACGGAACTCCGGCGAGAGACGCAGGCCACGCCGCAGGACCTCCCACGCGCCCCCGGGCCTGCGAGTGGGCGCGTCCGTGGCGGTCACCGGAGGCCGCCCTGGTCGGCGAGGGCGAGGAACCGGGCGTAGGCCGGCTCGCGGGCGAGCAAGTCGGCGTGGCGGCCCCGGGCGCGGACCGTGCCCCGGTCGAGGAAGACGACCTCGTCGGCGAGGGCGACCGTCGCGCTCCGGGAGGCGACGACGATGACCGTGGAGGGCAGCGCAGCGTCGCGGAGCCCCTCGAGGATCGCCCGCTCGGTCCGCGTGTCGACGCTCGACGTGGCGTCGTCGAGGACGAGCACCCGGGGCCGGCGCACGAGCGCGCGCGCGAGCGCGATGCGCTGGCGCTGCCCCCCCGACAGCGACGCGCCCCGTTCGCCGACCACGGTGTCGTAGCCGTCCGGCAGGTCCGTGACGAAGCCGTGTGCCTGGGCCAGCTCCGCGGCGGCACGCACCTCCTCGTCGGTGTAGGCCTCCCCGAGGGTGATGTTGTCCCGCACCGACTCGTCGAACAGGAACGAGTCCTGGAACACCACGGCGACCTGCGAGGAGAGCGCTCCCCGCGCGAGCCGGCGGACGTCGCGGTCGTCGACGAGCACCGCGCCGGTGTGGGGGTCGGCGAGGCGCACGAGCAGCGAGGTGATCGTGGACTTGCCGGACCCGGTGGGACCGACGACGGCGATGGTCTTGCCCGGCTCCGCGCGCAGGGTCACGTCCGACAGCGCGGGCGCGCCGCCGTGCCCGAACGACACCGACGCGAGGTCGACGCCGGCGGCGCCGGTCCCCGTCCCGTCCTCGCCCCCGTAGGCCAGCTCGTCGTCGGCCGCCAAGACGCGCGCCACCCGGTCCCAGCTGACGACGGAGCGGGGCAGCTCACCGAGGAGGAAGCCGATGATGCGGATCGGGAAGGCGAGGAGGGTGAAGAGGTAGGCGACGCGGACGAGATCGCCCGCCTGGAGGTCACCCGCCGCGATCCGCCAGGCCCCGACGAGCAGGACGAGCAGGACGCCGACGTTCGGCAGCGCCTCGACGAGCGGGTCGAAGACCGCGCGCAGCCGCCCGGTCGCGACGAGCGCGTCGCGGAGACGGGACGAGGCCGCCGCGAACCGCTCGGTCTCCTCGGCCTCCCGGCCGAGGGTCTTCACGACGAGCGCTCCGTCGAACGACTCGTGGGCGACCGAGGAGACCTCCGCCCGCCGCTGCTGGGCGCGGGTGGCCGGTTCCGCGACGAGCGCGTTGTAGCGGACGTTGAGGGCCGCGATGGCCGGCGCGACGACGAAACCGACGGCGGCGAGGAACGGGTCGGTGGCGATCAGCACAACCGCGGTGACGACGAGCAGGAACGCGGTGCCCACCGCGAAGGGCAGCGGTGCGATCGGCCAGAACGTCGACTCGACGTCGGCGTTCGCGTTCGACAGCAGCTCGCCGGTTGTGTGCCGGCGATGCCACGCGAGCGGCAGCCGCTGGTACTGGTGCGCTACCCGCTTGCGGAAGAGGGCCTGCAGGCCGTACTGCATGTACGACGCGGCGATCCGCCGGAGGATGATGCCCGCTGCCCGGCCGACGCCGAGCGCGAGGATCGCCGCGCCGGCGGCCACGACCGAACCCCGGGCGACCTGCCCCTCACCGAAGGCGGGGACGATGACCCCGTCGGTGATCGCCCCGAGCACGATGGCGGAGCCCACGAGGCAGCCGCTGTAGAGCACGGCCCCGAGGACCGCGAGCACGAAGGGCTTCGGCCGCAGGCGGACCGCCATCGCGAGCACGGCGAGTCCCCGGCGCACGATGCGCCGGTCAGGCACGGTGGTGGCGGCGGCCATGAGCCGGCCAGCGTAGCCGCGCGACGGCCGGCCCCGACGAATGCGCCGGGCGGGGCTGCCCCGTCAGCCGCGGGCCTTGCCGGCCTCCGCGCGCTCCCGTGCCCGCCGGGCCAGGTGCGCCTGCGCGTCGAACGGCGCGGCGCCGTCCGGGCGCACGCGCTCCCACGACCCGTCGGCGTGCAGCTTCCAGGCCTGGACGGTGTCGGCGAGCATGACGTCGAGGATCTCCACGAGCTCGCCCCGCAGTGCGGGGTCGCACACGGGGGCCAACGCCTCGACGCGTCGGTCGAGGTTGCGCGGCATCCAGTCGGGCGACCCGATCCAGAGGCCGTCCTCGCCGAACTGGAGGATGCGGCTGTGCTCGAGGAGCCGGCCGACGACGCTGCGGACCCGCACCGTCTCGCTGACCCCGGGAATGCCCGGCCGCAGTCCGCAGATCCCGCGCACGACGAGGTCGATGCGGACCCCGGCCTGCGACGCGCGGTAGAGCTCTGCGATGAGGGTCGGGTCGACGAGCGCGTTGAGCTTCGCGCGGATGAGACCGGGGCGCTCGGGGGTGGCGACATCGATCTGGTGATGGATGAGCGCGATGAGCTGCCCGCGCAGGGAGGCGGGGGCGACGAGCAGCTCGCGGTAGGCGTCCTGGCGGGCGTAGCCGGTGAGGTAGTTGAACAGGTCGGTGACGTCGGCGCCGAGTGCGGCGTCCGCGGTGAAGAGCCCGAGGTCGGTGTAGCTGCGCGCGTTCCGCTGGTGGTAGTTGCCCGTGCCGAGGTGGACGTAGCGGCGGATCCCGTCGGCGTCCCTGCGCACGACGAGCGTCGTCTTCGCGTGGGTCTTGAGGCCCACGAGGCCGTAGACGACGTGCACCCCGGCCTTCTCGAGGGCCCGCGCCCAGCCGATGTTCACCGCTTCGTCGAACCGGGCCTTCAGCTCGACGAGGGCGACGACCTGCTTGCCGCGCTCGGCGGCGCGGATCAGGGCCTGCACGATCGGGGAGTCCCCCGACGTGCGGTACAGCGTCTGCTTGATGGCGAGCACGTCGGGGTCTTCGGAGGCGGCGGCGACGAAGCGCTCGACGGTGTTCGTGAAGCTCTCGTACGGGTGGTGCACGAGGAGGTCGCCGCGGCGGATCTCGGCGAAGAGCGCGGCGCTCGAACGCTGCGGGGCTGCAGCCAGGCGGGGCGGGGTGACGGGCGGCCAGGGCTCGTAGCGCAGGTCCGGCCGGTCGAGGCGCGCCAGGGGCGCGAGGTCGCCGGGGGCGAGCAGTCCGGTGACGTGGTAGGTGTCGACGTCGTCGAGGTCCAGCTCGTCCTGGAGCAGCCGCAGGACACGGTGGGGCATGTCGGCGGCGACCTCGAGCCGCACCGCGGCACCGCGGCGGCGCTTGCGCAGCTCCGCCTCCACCGCCATGAGGAGGTCCTCGGCCTCCTCCTCCTCGATCTCGAGGTCGGCGTTGCGGGTCACGCGGAACGCGAAGGATTCGAGCACCTCCATGCCGGGGAACAGCCGGGGCAGGTGGGCGGCGATGACGTCCTCGAGGGGTACGTACCCCGTCTCGCCGATCAGCGGCACGAGGCGGGGGAGCACGCCGGGGACCTTCAGACGAGCGAAGTGGCGCTCGCCGGTGGCGACGTCGCGCACGGTCACCGCGAGCGACAGGCTGAGGTTCGAGATGTAGGGGAACGGGTGACCCGGGTCGACGGCGAGCGGCGTGAGGACGGGGAAGACCTCCTCCTCGAAGTAGGCGTCCACGGCCGAGCGCTGCGCCGCGCCGAGGTCGGTCATCGACCGCAGCGCCACGCCGCGGCGCTGGAGGGCGGGGAGCAGCTCGTCGTGGAGGCAGGCCGCCGCGGCGGTGATCGTCGGGGTGACCTGCTCGGCGATGCGGGCGAGCTGCCCGGCGGGGGACTGCCCGTCGGCGGTGCGGGCGGTGACGTGGGCGACTACCTGCCGCTTGAGGCCGGCGACCCGCACCATGAAGAACTCGTCGAGGTTGCGCGCGAAGATCGACAGGAAGCGAACCCGCTCGAGCAGCGGCACGTCCGTGCGCATCGCGGTGCTCAGCACCCGGCTGTTGAACTCCAGCCAGGACAGCTCACGGTTGAGGTAGAGGGCCGGGTCGTCGAGGTCGGGCGGCGCCGGCCCGCCGGTCAACCCGTCGAGGTCGACGGCGGCGTCGGTGTCGGTACCGGAGCTGCCCATGGGGGGCCATCCTATCGACGGCGCGCCGGCGGGCGGCAGTTCGGCTCCTCGCGGGCCGGAGGGTCGTGGCCCGCCCCTGGAACCCATGCCCGGGGGAGCGCATCATGAGGCACTGCCTGAGCCTGTGCGCGAGGAGGCCGCCATGCGGGTGGAGTCGTCGGTGCTCTCTGTTTCATGGATCCCCTCGGAGATGCTCCCGGGACTCGCCGCGCTGCCCTTCGACCGGGGCTTGCTGCACTACGACGAGCCACCTCCTGAACGCATCATCGACCTCGAGGCGCTGCGCGCCGGGGACCGGTTCCGGTTCGCCAACGAGCTCACCGGGTGGATCACGGTCGAGGACGGGCGGATCACCGGTTATGGGCAGGGGGGCCGCGGCCACATCGGCGTGACCCGCGTGCGGTTGGCCGGCCGCGAGCTGTCCTTCGCCGCCGTCGGCTTCCCGGAGCTGCGGCCCGACCCCGTCGTGGGGGAGGACCGGGTCGTGCTCACGCAGACGTACGGCGGTCGGACCGGCGTGCCCGCGCCGCGGCCGGTTCCCCTCAAGCCGTTCGTGCAGTGGGCGGCGCCGACGGTCTGGACGACGCTGACGCTCACGCTGCACGCGGACGGTCACGCCGAAGGCAAGCTCGCGGGGGCGAGCAGCATGCCGCGTCACTGGCTCTACGACCACGAACGCCGGCTCGTGGCCAAGACCAGCGTGGTGGACATGACCACCTGGGCGCGCACGTCGTTCGGCGGGCACACCCCCTGGGGAGCGCACGACTCGCCCGCCCTCGTGAGCGTTGCCGAGTCGGCGCTCGAGCGCCAGCTTGCGCACACGATCATGCGGGGCGGCGAGCGCCCCGAGGTGCGGCGGCTCCCGGAGGGCATGGTTGTCGTGCGCCAAGGCCATCCGGGTCGTGAGCGCTACCTGCTCCTCGACGGGATCCTCACCGTCGAGGTGGACGGCGAGACGGTCGCAGAGGTGGGCCCCGGCGCGGTGGTGGGGGAGCGGGCGCTTCTCGAGGGCGGGATCCGCACGGCGACGCTGCGCACCGCCACACCGTGCCGCATCGCCGTCGCGAGCGAGGACCGCATCGACCGCCAGGCGCTCGCCGAGCTGAGCAGCCACCACCGCAGGGAGGAGCAACCGGATCCGCCCGCCCCGCCGGCCCCATAGGCGCCTGCAGCGTGCCGCCGCCGGTCCCCGGGCCTCCCTCGCTACCGGGCCGGCCGGCGGCACGCTGCAGGCGCCTATGGGGCCGGCGGGGCGGGCGGATCCGGTTGCTCCTCCCTGCGGTGGTGGCTGCTCAGC
>DATLGH010000070.1 GCA_035540635.1 Egibacteraceae bacterium
TCCCGGGCCCTCCGACGGGTCGCGGAGGTGCCGCTGCTCGTGGCCGCGGCACTCCTCGTGGCCTTCCTCATCAAGACGTTCCTCCTGCAGGCCTTCTTCATCCCCTCCGCGTCGATGGTCCCGGCGCTGCAGGTCGGCGACCGCATCCTCGTCGAGAAGGTGTCCTACCGCCTCCGGGAGCCCCAGCGGGGCGAGATGGTCGTCTTCCACCGGCCCGGGCGGCAGGCCGAACGGGGAGCGGCCGCGGCGGCGCGGGGGTTCTTCGAGGGGCTCGGGCTCCTGCGGCCCGGCGACGACACCGACCTCATCAAGCGGGTCGTCGGCCTGCCGGGGGAGACCGTCGAGGTCCGCAACGGCACGGTCGTCGTGGACGGCCACGCGCTGCGCGAGCCCTGGGTCGTCCCCGACGGCCGCAGCTTCGCGCCGGTGACCGTGCCCGACGGCGCCTACTACGTGCTCGGCGACAATCGCACCAACTCTGACGACAGCCGCTACACCCTCGGCACCTTGCCGCGCGAGGAGGTTGTCGGACGGGCCTTCGCGATCGTCTGGCCACCCGCCCACGCGAGCGTGTCGCTACGGACGGACTATGCTGGTGCCGACCCGCCGGCAGGAGCCGGTCGACCCGACTCCATCACCGCCCCGCCCGCGCTGCCGGGACCCGACGATCCCTGAAAGGCCCCGCCGTCATGAACCGCACCGACCTCGTCGACCTTGCCAGCCTGCGCGACGACGTCCCCGACTTCCGCCCAGGCGACACGGTGCGCGTCCACGTGAAGGTGACCGAGGGAAACCGCTCGCGCATCCAGGTGTTCGAAGGCCATGTCATCGCGCGCAAGGGCAGCGGGGTGAGCGAGACCTTCACCGTCCGCAAGATCAGCTTCAACGCGGTCGGCGTCGAGCGGACGTTCCCCGTGCACGCACCGGTCATCGACCACATCGAGGTCATCCGGCGGGGCAAGGTGCGCCGCGCGAAGCTCTACTACCTGCGGGACCGGGTGGGCAAGAAGGCCAAGATCCGGGAGCGGCGTGAACCGGCCGGCGCCTAGCACTCCGCCCGCGGGCCCCGAGGACGAGCCCGCACCCTTGATGGACACCGAGGCGGGCGCCCGGTCGGGAGCCGAGGAGGAGGCGCGGGAGAGGGGCCGCAGCTTCTTCGCCGAGCTGCCGGTGCTCATCCTCGTCGCGTTCGTCCTCGCGCTGCTGCTGAAGACCTTCCTCGTCCAGGCGTTCTACATCCCGTCGTCGTCCATGGAACCGACGCTCCACATCGACGACCGCGTCCTGGTCAACAAGCTCTCCTACCAGCTGCGGGAGCCGCGAAGGGGCGAGCTCGTCGTGTTCACCGAGCGGGTCGAGGGTGCCGATGGGCACCGCAGCGTCGGTGAGCGGGTCATGCACTTCCTCTCGTCGGGCCTCGGGGTCGCGCGCCCCGACGAGCGGGACTACATCAAGCGGATCATCGGCCTGCCGGGAGAGACGGTCGAGATGCGCAACGGCGTGGTGCGCATCAACGGCGAACCGCTGCCCGAGGCGACGACCGAGGACGGCGGGTACCTGTCGGCCCCCGACCACACCCCCTTCGGGCCCGTCGAGGTGCCCTCCGGGCACTACTTCATGATGGGCGACAACCGGCCGAACTCGGCCGACAGCCGCTCGAGCCTCGGGCCTATCGCGGGCGAGGACCTCGTCGGCCGCGCGTTCGTCGTCATCTGGCCGTTGCAGCGGGTCGACACCCTGCCGATCGCCGACTACGCCGAGGAACCCGAGCGCGGGCGCGCGACGGCTACTGTGGGCCCATGAGCGCCGAGGACCTCGAGCGGTACGAAGCCGAGATGGAGCTCAAGCTCTACCGCGAGTACCGCGACGTCGTGGGCATGTTCTCCTACATCGTGGAGACCGAACGCCGCTTCTACCTCACCAACGACGTCCAGCTGACCACGCACGGCGACGCGGACACCACCTGGTTCGAGATCGAGCTGACCGACGCGTGGGTCTGGGACATGTACCGGCCCGCCCGTTTCGTCCCATCCGTTCGCGTACTGACCTTCCACGACGTCAACGTCGAGGAGCTCGCCAAGGACAGCGGCGGCGACGCGCCGTTCGTGCCGGAGGACACCTAGCGGTGGGGTTCAACGCCACCCGCCGCTATCGCGACTCCAAGACGCGCGACATCGTGCTGCTCGTCGTGGCTGTCGTCGTCATCGCCGCCGCGATCGCCTGGGGGATGGGCGTCCTGTAGCGGCCGCGCCCGGCGTTGTCCACAGGCCGTTGAGACCGGCCGTCGAGGAGGCGGACGGCCGGGGCTAGCGTCGCGGCATGGGTTCCTCCCCGCGCACGGCCGGTATCGGGCGCATCGGCGAGCAGATCGCCGCGCGCCATCTCGAACGCGCCGGGCTCACCGTCGTCGAGCGCAACTGGCGGTGCGCCGACGGTGCGCTGCGCGGCGAGCTCGACATCGTGGCCGTCGACGGGCGCACCCTCGTCGTCTGCGAGGTCAAGGCGCGCCGCCGCGCGGACGCCGACGACGCGCTCGAAGCCGTCACGCCCCGCAAGCAGCGCCAGCTGCGGCTGCTGGCCACCGCCTACGCGGCCGGGCTGGCGTGGCGTCCGGCGGACCTGCGCATCGACGTCGTCGCCGTGTGGTGGCCGGTGACGGGTGGCGGGGCCGAGGTGCTCCACCTCCGTGGCGTCGGGGAGCCATGAGCACCGGACTGCACGGCCGGGCACGCAGCGTCGCCGTGGTCGGGCTCGACGCGGTCCCCGTCGCCATCGAGGCGCATGTAGGCGGCGGCTTGCCGGGGATGACGGTGATCGGCTCGTCGGGGCCGGCGGCCCGCGAAGCCGTCCACCGGGTGCGCACCGCCCTGTCGGCGGCGGGGCTGCTGCCGGGCGCGCGCAAGGTGCTCCTGTCGCTCGCCCCGGCCGATGTTCCGAAGGCCGGCGCGCGATTCGACCTCGGCATGGCGCTCGCGGTCCTCGCTGCGGTCGGCACCTTTCCCGAGACAGCGATCGAGGAGACGGCGGCCATCGGCGAGCTCGCGCTCGACGCGGCGGTGCGGACGGTCCCCGGCGTCCTGCCCGCCGTCGCCTCGCTGCCGGCCTCAGGCGTGCGCCGGGTGCTGCTCGCCGACGGCAACGCAGCCGAGGCGTCGCTCGTCGAGGGGCTTGCCGTCGTGCCGGTGTCCGACCTCGCCGAGGCGGTCGCGGTGGTCTGCGGGGAGCGTGCCGCCCGCCCGGTTCCGGAGCTGCCGCCGAAGGCTGCCGGGTGGGGCGCGCCCGACCTCGCCGACGTACGCGGTCAGGCCGAGGCGCGCCGGGCGCTCGAGATCGCCGCCGCCGGGGGCCATCATGTGCTCCTCGTGGGCCCGCCCGGTTGCGGCAAGTCGATGCTTGCCCGCCGGCTGCCGGGCATCCTGGCGCCGCTGTCCCACGCCCAGGCGATGGAGCTCGCCACGATCCGCTCCGTGGCCGGGCGCTTCGCCGGCCGCAGCGGTTGCGCGCTCGACACCGTGCCTCCGTTCCAATCGCCGCACCACGGCGTGTCCGCCCCCGCGCTCCTCGGTGGCGGCAGCGGCGTGGCCCTGCCCGGCCAGGTGTCGCTCGCGCACCGTGGCGTGCTCTTCCTCGACGAGCTGTTCGAGTGGTCACGCGCCGTCCTCGAGGGGCTTCGGGAGCCCCTGGAGGAGGGCGTCGTGCGCATCGCCCGCTCGAAGGCGACGGTCACCTACCCGGCGCGCTTCCAGCTCGTGTGCGCGGCCAACCCGTGCCCGTGCGGGGGCGGGGACGCGTGCGCGTGCGCCGACGAGGCGATCTGGGGGTACCGGGCGAAGCTGTCCGGCCCCCTTGCCGACCGGCTGGACCTCGCGCCGACGCTCGTCCCACTGACCGCCGACGACCTCCTCGCGGCCCATGACGGCGAGCCGAGCGCCGCGGTCGCCACCCGGGTCGCCGCAGCCCGCGCGGCCGCCACGCACCGCTGGGGCCAGGGCGCCCTGAACGCCGACATGCCGGCCGCGCGTGTGCGAGCCGTGACGCGGCCCGCGGCGCTCCGGTTCCTCGCCGGGGCCGTCGAGCGCGGTGAGCTGACCGGCCGCGGCTACGACCGGGTCCTGCGGGTCGCGCGGACCTGCGCGGACCTCGAAGGCGCGGACGTCGTCACCCGCGAGCACGTCCTCGAGGCGCACGCGCACCGTCTCGCCCTGCGCGCGGCGGGGCGCACGCCGGTGGGGGGGCGGGCATGACCCCCGGGCGGCGCGGTGTGCGGGTCCACCGGTGACCGCGCCAGGACAACCGAACACCGTGCCCGAGTGGGCACGCCGGCTGTCGGCCGGCGCCGACCCGGCGCTCGTCGCCCGCGTCGTGCGGCTCGCCGCCGCGGAGTGGGTACATCCCGAGCGCGTCCGACGGGCCCTCGCCGCCCGTCTCGACGCGGGCCGGTCCACCGCCGCCGCGCCGCTCATCGAGGCGCTGGAGGTGTGCGGCGCCGGGCCGCTGCCGTCCGCGGCTGCGGCGGAACGACTGGCCTGCCGGCTGCTGCGGCTTGGCACCAAGATCGCCGTGGTCGGCGAGCCCGGGTACCCGGCGCGCCTGTCGACCGCCTGGCCGGAGCTCGGTGCGCCGCTGTGGCTGTTCGTGCGCAGCGCCGACGGGCGCGTGCCGCACGGGACGGCGGCGGTCGCCGTCGTCGGCACCCGCCATCCCACCCTCGAGGGGCTGCGCACCGCCCGTGACCTCGGCCGGCTCCTCGCGGGGCGCGGGGTCGTCGTCGTCTCCGGCATGGCCCGCGGCATCGACCAGGCGGCGCACACCGGCGCGCTCGACGCCGACGGGGCGACGGTCGGGGTCCTCGGCACCGGTCTCGACGTCGCCTACCCCGCGGGACACGCGGGGCTGCGCGACGCCGTCGCCGCCTCCGGAGGTCTCGTGAGCGAGTACCCGCCGGGGACGCCTCCTCGACCGCCGAACTTCCTCTGGCGCAACCGGATCGTCGCCGGGCTGGCGGACGCGACCGTCGTCGTGGAGGGGCGCGCCCGCAGCGGTGCGCTGCAGACCGCGCGGGTCGCCGCCGCGCAGGGACGCGAGGTGCTCGCCGTGCCGGGGTCGCTCTACCAGCCGGCGAGCCGCGCGCCGCTCGACCTCATCCGCGACGGCGCCCGGGCGCTCACCCGCCTCGACGACGTCTTCGAGGTGCTCGGCGCCCTGCCGCCACCCGCCCCGCCGCGAGGCACGCAGACGCCATTCCCGGGCGTCGACGGGGTGGCGGGCGAGGTGCTGCGGCTGCTCGGCGCCGCGCCTGCCACGCCCGACCGCCTCGCGGCGGCGAGCGGACACGCCGTCGGTGCGGTGCTCGCCGCGCTCGCCGACCTCACCGCCCGCGGCCTGGCCGCCACGACCCCGCGGGGAGTCGTCGCCGTCGGCGTCCCGCCCGAAGGCGCTGGCGACGGGTGAACCCGACGCCGGTCACCCCAGCAGTGCCCACACCGCCCGCGCGGGGACGTCGGCGGGGTTGGCCCAGGCGCGCACCGGGTCGTTCACGAGGATCGCGTCGCCCTGCTGCAACGTCTCCTCGCTCTGACCGATCGACAGCTGGAGAACGCCGTCCACGACCACCCCGAACTCCCGGCGCTTGGTGGAGAAGAACGGACGGTTCCCGGACGCGCCCGGCTCGCAGAGCAGCAGGTGCACGGTGAAGTCGGCGGACTGGACCACCGTCTCCGCCGTCACGCCCGGCTGGATCTCCTCCGCGGAGTGGCTGCTGCGGGGGAACACGCGGTGGGTGGAACGTTGAGCCTCGAGGTCGCCGAGCGGGACGCCGAGCGCCTCCCAGACCCGCATGAGGACGTCGCCGGAGATGCCGTGGTGGCCACGCTCGGTCTGCGACAGCGCGCTCGGGCTGACCCCCACCCGCCGGGCGAGCTCCGCCTGCGACAACCCCGCGGCGATGCGCTGCCGCCGGATGAGCCGACCGACCCGTTGACGGTTCACGGGTGACCGGTCCACGACCTGCACGCCGTCGGGCTCGACGACGAAGGCTATCCGCCCCTCGAGGAGGTCCTCCGAGCGGCCGTGGGCCTTGCGCAGCTCCATCCACCACCGCTCGCCGTCCCGCCCGAGGTCGATGACGACCTGGGTGATCTGGGCGAGCTTGGCGAGGAACGCGGGAGTGTGCGCGCTGCGCTCCAGCGTCCAGTACGCGATCGTGCGCTCCTCGTAGAGCTTCGGGCACATCCAGAGGAACAGCGACAGCGCCCCCTCGGTGCTCCAGCGCCGCTGCATGGCGGTGAGCCCGTCGAACACGTACGTAGCGCCCGCGCCGAGTTCCTGGGTGACGCGGTAGAGCACCTCCCGGACGGCGGCCGGGGTCGCGTCCCTGATGTGCTGCACCCCCACGTCGTTCCGGGGCGGCTCCGCCGCGACGCCGGTACCCGTGCAGTCCACGACGAGCAGCGCCGACCCGAACCGGTGGTGGATCTCCTCCGGGGGCAGGCGGAAGCTCACGTAGACGACGGGCCCGCGCTCCGGGTCGAGCTCGAGAACGCCGGCCAGCACGAAGTGCGCATCCACCTCCGCGTCGGCCTGAAGCACGACGTTGTCGCCTGCGCGCAGGCCGCCCGTGAGCTCCTCGAGGATCTGCTTGACGCTCGCTGGCGTAGCGGTCACGACGCGCCTTCCCTGCTGGACAGCCGGCCGGGAGTATCCCCCGAGCAGGCTCCGCGGGGAAGTCGCTGCTTCCCCGCCCCGAAGGCCGGGTAGGCCGCAGGGGATGACCCGCCGCCAACGAAGGACCGACTGATGGGCGCAAACGTCGCGCAGAAGCTGCTCGCTTCGCACCTCGTCTCGGGGGATCCCACGCCGGGTCGGGAGATCGGCGTGGCGATCGACCAGACGCTCACCCAGGACGCGACGGGGACGCTCGTCATGCTCGAGCTGGAGGCGATGCAGCTCGACGTCGTGCGCACCGAGGCCAGCGCCCAGTACGTCGACCACAACCTGCTGCAGACCGACGAGCGCAACCCCGACGATCACCTGTTCCTACGCAGCGCCTGCCGGCGGTTCGGCGTCTGGTACTCCCCGCCGGGCAACGGCGTCAGCCACGCGGTGCACATGCAGCGCCTCGGCGTCCCTGGCAAGACCATGGTCGGCTCCGACAGTCACACCCCCGCCGCCGGGTCGCTCGGGATGCTCGCCATCGGCGTGGGTGGCCTCGAGGTCGCGATGGCCATGGCCGGACGACCGCTCTACCTCACCATGCCGGAGATCTGGGGCGTCGAGCTCACCGGCCGTCTGCCCGACTGGGTGAGCGCGAAGGACGTCATCCTCGAGCTGCTGCGCCGCCACGACGTGAAGGGCGGGGTCGGGCGCATCATCGAGTACCACGGTCCGGGGCTGTCCGACCTCGACGCCATGGACCGCCACGTCATCGCGAACATGGGCGCCGAGCTCGGCGCGACCACGACGGTCTTCCCCGCCGACGGCGCGGTGCGCACGTTCATGGAGCGCGAGGGGCGCGGCGACCAGTTCGTCGAGCTACTCGCTGACGACGACGCCACCTACGACCTGCAGGAGCAGATCGACCTGTCGTCCCTCGAGCCGCTCATCGCCAAGCCGTCGAGCCCCGGCAACGTCGTGCCCGTGCGCGAGGTGGCCGGCACCGAGATCTACCAGGCCTACGTCGGCTCTTCGGCGAACCCGGGGCTGCGCGACCTCGCGATGGCGGCGATGCTCGCCAGCGGGCGACGCACCGCCGATGGCGTGTCGTTCGACATCAACCCCGCCAGCCGGCAGGACCTCGAGAACCTCACGAACATGGGCCTGCTGATGCCGCTGCTGCACTCCGGGGCCCGCCTGCACCAGGCCGGCTGCAACGGCTGCATCGGCATGGGCCAGGCGCCCGCCACCGGCCGGCCGAGCCTGCGCACCACGCCGCGCAACTTCCCCGGCCGCTCGGGCACGCGCGAGGACATGGTGTACCTGTGCTCGCCGGAGACGGCGACGGCGTCCGCGCTGCGGGGGGTCATCACCGATCCGCGCGACCTCGAAGGCGACGGCATGGTCTACCCGTCCTTCGCCTACCCCGACGACTACCGCATCAACGAGCAGATGCTCACCCCGCCGCTGCCCGCCGGCGCCGCGGTCAAAGAGGAGCTCGTCAAGGGGCCCAACATCTCCTCGCTGCCCGACTTCGACCCGCTGCCCGACGACCTGGAGGCGCCGGTGCTGCTGAAGACCGGCGACAACGTGTCCACCGACGACATCATGCCCGCCGGCCAGCGGGTCCTGCCCTTCCGGTCGAACATCCCGGCCATCGCCGAGTTCGTCTACTACCAGTACGACGAGACCTACGTGCGCCGGGCGAAGGGGGCCGCGGCCACCGGTCACGTCATCGTCGGCGGCGAGAACTACGGGCAGGGCTCGTCACGCGAGCACGCCGCGATCGCGCCGCGCTACCTCGGCCTGCGCGCCGTCGTCGCGAAGAGCTTCGCCCGCATCCACTGGCAGAACCTCGCCAACTTCGGGATCCTCGCCGCCGAGTTCGCCGACCCGGAGGACTACGACCGGGTGAGCCAGGGCGACGTGCTCGTCCTGCGCGGGGTCCGCGCCGCGCTCGTCGAGCGCGGTCAGCTCGCCGTCGAGAACCGCACCCGGGGGGAGACCTACGCGCTGCGCCACCGCCTGTCGCCCCGCCAGGTCGAGATGGTCGAGACCGGCGGGCTCATCCCGCTGTTCAGGCGCACGCTCGCCGCCACGTGAGGTGGCGGCGAAGGGAGGGGTGGTACCGCCGCCTCCCACGGGAACCTTCGGGAGCCCCACTCGCGGAGGCCGTGGGAGGCGGCGGACCTGCCGGGCGCCTACTCGAGGGTGCAGGAGCAGGAGTTGACCTCTCTGCTGATCACACCCCGCCCGGTGTCGATGTGGGTCGTGCACGGCATGCACGGGTCGAAGCTGCGGATCGTGCGGAGGATGTCGATGCCCTTGAGGTTGTCGTCGCTGTTGGCCTCGAGCAGCGGCGTGCCGATCGCGCCCTGCTCGTAGGGACCGGGCTGACCCCACGGGTCGCGGGGCGCGGCGTTCAACGTCGAGGGCGTGTTGATCTGGTAGTTGACGATGCGACCCTTGTCGATGGTCATGTGGTGGGACAGCCAGCCCCGGCCGGCCTCCCACAGCCCCACACCGCGGCGCTCGTCCTTCGGCACGGTGAACTTCGTGTAGGCCTTCGTCTCCCCACGGCGCCAGTAGTCGTAGGCCTGCAGCAGCACGGTCAGCGCGTTCGCGGCCTGCCAGGCGACCGAGAAGGAGCGGGCCCGCGTGCGCTCGAAGGCGTTGAGGCGGTCGGGCACCTTCCAGAACAGCTCCATCTCCGGCAGCTCACCCTTGGGCAGCAGCATCCGCAGGCCGTCACCGGTCGACTGCACGAAGTCGCTGGGTGGAGCCTTCTGCGCGAGTGCGGTGACCCACATGCGCCCGTAGACGCCGGTCTCCACGACCTGACGGTCCCAACGCGGCGCGGTGTCCCAGGTGTACTTCTCCTTGAAGTCACGGGCGCCCGGCTTCGGGATCGTGATCTTGTTCCAGGCGTGGTAGGGCGACACCGGGTTGCCGTTGGGGTCGTTGGCGTAGCGCTGCCCGCCTCCGCTCCACTCCTCGTAGAAGGAGTGCTGCACGAACTCCTCCATACCGGTGTCGATCTGCGTGAGGTTCGTCGTGACGAGCTTGCCGTCGATGATCACGCCGGGCGTGGACCTGCGGAGGCTGCCCCACCGGTCGATGTTCGCGTACGTCGCGTCGTACGCCTCGGGGTCGTCCCACGCACCGGGCTGGATGATGTTGATCGGGCGCTGCCCGACCTCGGCGTAGCGCGGGTTGCACTCGAGGAAGAAGTCGAGGACGTCGTTCCACCAGCCCTGGACGCGCTTGGCGTAGTCGATGAACTTGATCAGGCGCGAGTTGAACTCGTTGAACGTCGAGGTCGTGATGGTCGTGGTCACCCCGCCCGGCACGAGCGTGGAGGGGTGGGGGAACTTGCCGTAGAACAGGTTGACCATCTCCCGGCCGAGCCG
>DATLGH010000071.1 GCA_035540635.1 Egibacteraceae bacterium
GGCCGGGAGGCCGGCCGCGAAACCGGCGGCGCCGGGGGGGAGGCGCCCGGCGGCGGCGCCGGGGCGGCCGGCAGCGCGAGGGTGTGGCCGCTGTCGGCGAACCGCGCGAGCGCGTCGGCGAAGTCCGCTGCGCTGGGGAAGCGGTTCTCGGGCCGGCGCGCGAGCGCCCGCTCGATGGCGGCGGCGAGGTCCTCCGGCAGCTCGGGTCGCACGCTGCGCAGGGGCGGCGGGTCGGTGCGCAGCCGCAGTGCGGCGGTCTCCATCGGGGACGCGCCGGCGAAGGGCCGGCGCGCGGTGAGCGCCTCGTAGAGCACGCAGCCCAGGGCGTACTGGTCGCAGGCGCCGGTGAGGGGCTCGGACAGGATCTGCTCGGGCGCGACGTAGCCCGCGGTGCCGAGCACCGTCCCCGTGCCGGTCAGGTCGCCCTCGGTCCCCTCGGCCTTGGCGATGCCGAAGTCCGCGACCTTCACGGTCGTGTCGTCGTCGAGCAGGATGTTGGCCGGCTTCACGTCACGGTGCACGAGGCCGCGCTCGTGGGCGAAGGCGAGGCCGCGGGCGACCTTCTCGCCGATTGCGGCCGCGCGCGCGACCTCGAGACGGCCGCCGGCGTCGAGCAGGTCGCGCAGGGTGGGGCCCTCGACGAGCTCCATGACGAGCCACGCGAGCGGGCCCTGGCTGCCCGTGTCGTAGACCCCGACGATGTGCGGGTGCGTCAGTTTCGCGGCGGCGACGGCCTCGCGGCGGAACCGCTCGCGGAACTCGTCGTCGGCGGCGAGGTGGCCGTGGAGGACCTTGACCGCCACAGTGCGGTCGAGCAGCTCGTCGTGGGCGCGCCAGACGGCCGCCATCCCGCCGCTCGCGATCTCGCTCTCCAGCCGGTAGCGCCCGCCGAGGACGGCGGAGGGGACGGGGCCCTGCCCGTCGGTGCTCGCGCCCGCCTCGCGAGGAGGCTCGGCGCCGTCGGTCGGTTCGCGCATGGGAGGAGAGGCCCGGTGAGGAAGCTCAGAGGACGACAGCCGGCCGGCGCCGGCTACGCGGCTGCAGGCCTACGGCCCGCACCCGCACAACCCCTGCGATTGTACCGGGCGGGGGAGGTCGATGGGTCACGCCGAGCCGGCTGCTGAGCTCGACGTCGCCCGACCGTGCGCCCAGGAGGAGAGGGGACCGATCCGGCCGAGGAGCAGCACCTGGGCGGGCCGGCTGACGGTGACCGACACGCGGGCCCCGCCGACCGTCACCGCCTCGAGCGTGACGCCGGTCTGGTGCGGCAGCCGTTGGCGGACGGCCGTCTCGATGACGTGCGGCGACCCCCCGCCTGTCCAGGCGAAGGCACCGGCGACGGCGGCCCGGCGGGCGACCTCGTCGAGCTGGACCCGGTTGACGAGAACCGCGCCGCCGTCGAGGAGAACGACGGTGGCGACGAGCAGGCCCGTCACCAACCGCAGGAGACCTGAGACGACCACGTCCCCCCGCTCGGCCATGCTCGACACCATGCGGCCGTTATCGGCTCCGGCGCCCTCCGGCTCGAGCGGTCGGTCGCGGGCTCTCCGCGGGGGCGCCCGGACGGGGCCGCCCGCGCCGGCGCATGCCCTGCTGGACGACCCAGGCGAACAGGAACAGCCCCGCCGCCGCGGTCACGACGACGGCGGCCATCGACGCCGCCGTGGAGCGCACGACGACCGTGCTCTCGGCGAGGGTGAGCACCCCGTCGACGTCCTGGACGACGACGCTGACCGGGGCACGCCCGCCCGGGGTGACCGCGCGCGCCTGCACGGTCAGGGTGCGGGTCTCTCCCGGGTCGAGGTCGACCACCTGCCCCTCGGGGCCGAGGTCGAAGACGAAGCGCTGGCTCAGCAGCCGGACCCGCACCCGCAGCGGCACCTCGGCGTTGTTGGCCACCGTCACCGGCACCGGACCCTCGGCCTCCATCCAGACCTGCGGCCCCTCGAGGATGGCCACCGACGAGTAGAGGTTCGTCACCGTGTCCGCGACGCCGGCGATCATCGCCCGGCCCCTCGCCGCCTCCGGACGGTTGCGGAACTCCACCGACGCAGCGGCGCGCAGAAGCCGGTCCAAGCGCGACGGCGTGTCGGCGTCGCCCGTGAGCACGCCCGCGAGCGAGCCGAGGGAACGCCGGGCCTCGCCCAGCGCGGCGACGTAGGCGCTCGACAGCTCACGCTCGCGCGCGGCGGTGTCGTACCGCAGGCGCACCGGGCTCGCCTCGGGCTCGACGGTGCGGAGGAGCCGTGACAGGGGCACGGGGGCGAGCCAGGGGGCCTCCGCGATGGCGTCCATCAGGCCGCCCGCAAGGCCGCGCTCGGGTGCCCAGGACTGCGGCGGGGCGAGCAGCAGTCCGCGGACGGCGTCGGCGAACGGCCGCTCGAAGTACACGGCCGCGGTCTCGGCGAGCACCCGCTGCACGGCGACCGGGACGCCGTCGGGCGTGGACTCGCGAGCGAGGACCTCCTCGAGCCAGGGGTCGGGGACGAGCACGGTCGGCGACGTCCCCCGGGTACGAGCGAGGTCGCGCAACGGTGAAGGTGACAGCGCCCTACCCTCCGGGATGTCGAGGTGTCGCTCGCTCAGGACGAGGGTGTCGGTCCCCGTGCCGACGACGGCGGCGAGGGTGGCGGGGTTCAGCGCGTCGGGCGGCCACAGCGCCCCCGCGACCGGCGAGACCCCGAGCTCGGCGGCGACGGCGTGGGGCTCCTCGACGTGGCGCACCGCCTCGGCGGTCATGTCGCCGCGCACGAGCGCCGTGAGGTCCGCGCGGCCGTAGGGCAGCGCGAGCACGTCGACGTGTTGGCGCGCGGTCACCTCCGCGGTCCGCTCCAGCAGGCGACGGGCCTGCACCGCGAGGTAGTCTTCCGGGCCTACCTCGCGGACCACGGGCGGGCGGGTGCCGTCGCGCGGCGACTCGGCCAGACGGAAGCCGCCCGCGATGTCGGCGGCCTCGTCGAGGAGCAGGCTGTCGGGGGCGAGCGTGGCGGGGAAGCCCGGCCGGGCCTGGAGGCTGCCGACGAGCCCCTGGACACGCCCGCCGTGGCCGAGCTCGGACAGCAGCTCGGATCGGTCGTACGTGCCGTCCGGCAGCGGGAGGGGGCTCGCCGCGACCGGCACGACCAACGCCGTGCGGACCGGCTCGTCGACCCGTTCGGCGGTGAACACGACGGCCGTGCGGACCTCGTCGACCACCTCGCCCCGGTCGAGGAGCTGAAGGCGCAGCGGGTAGACCCCGAACTGGTCGGCCCGCCGGAAGCCGAGCTGGGCGGCCGTGCGGTTGAGCTTCACCGAGGTGCTGCGACCGGAACGCAGGAGGTCGATCTCCGCGGAGAACCCGTCGAGCACCGCACCGAGCCGCCCGTCGTCGACCGCCAGCTGGAACGCGAGGCGGCTCGCGACCGGGCTGTAGAGCGTCCCGACGACCCGCAGCCCCTCCGCGTCCCGCTCGCCGCCGTTCGACACCCGAAGGCCCACCGCGAGCTCTCCCCCGGGAGCCAGCGCGCCGGTGAGCGCGACGACCGCGAGGTCGAGGTCGTCACGGCTACCGGTCTGCTGGGCGGCGGCCGGCAGCGCGAGCAGCGCCAGCGCGGCGACCGCGAGCAGGCCCGCACCGGCCCGCGCGCGCCGGCCACGGAGGGGACCCCCACGCGACGTCACGGCCCGGCCTCCTCGCGCAGGGACGTGACGCCGACCTCGCCGAGGCCTGCCGCCTGCTCGACGAGGCGGCGCTCGTTGGGATGCGTCAGCCGCTCGAGCGCCTCGTCGAAGCGGAGCCAGACGACGTCCTCCGCCTCGTCGTCGCGGGGCTGGGGCACCCCGCCGTCGTGGCGCATGAGGTAGTAGTGGACGAACTTGTGGTAGCGCACCTCGTCGGGGCGCCAGACGAACCAGTAGTCGATGACCCCGAGCTTGTCGATGATCGAGCACTCGAGACCGGTCTCCTCGCGCACCTCGCGCACGGCCGCGGTGGCGAGATCCTCGCCGTCCTCGAGGCCTCCCTTCGGCAGGGTCCACTGCAACCTGCCGGCGGCGTTGCGTCGGGAGATCAGCACCACCCAGCGGCCCTCGGGCCGGTCGTCGAAGACCAGCCCGCCGGCGGACACCGCCCGCTTCGTGGGGTAGCGGGGCATGGGTAGGAGCATAACCCCGGTCAAGGCCGGGGCCGGTTCCGCCGATACGCACGGTGATGGACATCCATGACTACCTGCGCCGGCTCGTCGCGCGCGGCGGTTCGGACCTGCACCTGAAGGCGGGTGGCCCGGCCTACGTCCGCGTCGACGGCGACCTCGAGGAGTGCGCCGGTCTGCCGTCGCTGACGCCGGAGACCACCGAGCACTTCGCCCGTCAGATGATGGAGGGGGAGCCGCTCGCCGCCTTCGAGGCCGGCGCCGAGGCCGACTTCGCCTACGCGGTGCCGATGCTCGGGCGCTTCCGCGTCGCCGTGTTCCGTCAGCGGGGCGTGGTCGGGCTCGTGCTGCGGCGGGTGCTCGGCGGCGCGCAGTCCTTCGACGAGCTCGGTCTGCCGCCGGCGGTCCGCAAGCTCGCCGAGGAGCACCGCGGGCTCGTCCTCGTCACCGGGCCGACCGGGTCGGGCAAGACGACGACGACCGCGGCGATGGTCAGCCACATCAACGCCACGCGGGCGTGCCACATCGTGACGATCGAGGACCCGATCGAGATCATGCACACCGATCAGCGCGCGATCATCGACCAGCGCGAGGTCGGCGTCGACACGGCCAACTTCGTCACCGCACTGCGCTCGGTCGCCCGCCAGGACCCCGACGTGATCTTCATCGGTGAGATGCGCGACGTCGAGACCGTCACCGCCGCGCTCCAGGCCGCCGAGACGGGGCACATGGTCATCTCCACGCTTCACACGACCGACGCCACCGAGACGGTCAACCGGATCATCGACATGTTCCCGCCGTTCCAGCAGGGCCAGGTGCGCCTGTCGCTCGCGAACTCGCTGAAGGGGATCGTCTGCCAGCGCCTGGTGCCGCGCGCCGACGGGGGTCGCGTCGCGGCCATCGAGTGCCTCGTGATGACGACGCGCCTGCGCGACTTCGTCCTCGACCACGAGAAGACCGACCAGATCGTCGACGCCATCAACGAGGGCTCCTACTACGGCATGCAGACCTTCGACGGCCACCTGCTCGAGCTCGTCCGCACGCGGCAGGTGACCCTCGCCGACGCCCTCGACGCGGCGACCAGTCCCCACGACCTGCGCATCGCCGTGCGCGCCGCGGGCCTCGACGCCGCCACCGGGGCGGGCACGGCGATGCGCAGGTCGTGGGGACTGGTCGCCGCGTCGAGGGCGTCGGCGAGGGTCACCTGCCG